>DATHFS010000283.1:0-6672 GCA_035317975.1 Cyclobacteriaceae bacterium
CCTTCTTCTTTCCCGCTTTGCGCCGGCCAGCGTCGTCATCAATCATGCATTGGAAATCCTCATGTTCAGAGGCACAACGGATTCGTACCTCAGGCATTTATCCGGCAAGGCCAGCTTAAACATTCTGAAAATGGTACCGCCTGAAATTGCTTTCGAACTTCGCATCGCCATTTCCAAAGCAATTAAAACAAAACAACCTGTTCTGAAAACCGACATTGAAATGAAAATCGATCCGGCCTTACGAATGATTGCCCTGGAAGTAATTCCGGTTGTGGTAGAATGGGACGAGCCGTTGCTTCTCATTCTTTTCACCGAGGCCGAACAGCAGGAACTATTTTGGCAACAAGGCCTTGGCGGGAAAAACATCCCGATGGCGGGAAGCACCCTTGCAAAGGACCAACGGATAAACAAATTAAAACAAGAACTATCGGATGCCCGTGCTGACATGCAATCCCTGGCAGAAGAACAGGAAGTGTTCAACGAAGAATTACAGAATGCCAATGAGGAAGTCGTTTCCAGCAATGAAGAATTACAGAGCGTAAATGAAGAATTGGAAACGTCAAAAGAAGAAATTGAATCGACCAACGAAGAATTGATCACCACCAACCAGGAATTGCAAACACGCAACGACTTGCTCAGTGAATCCTATGATTATTCCGAAGCGATCATCAACACCATTCACGAACCCCTGATCATCCTGGACAGGGATCTTCGTGTAAAATCCGCCAACAAATCATTCTACCATACGTTTCAGGTGACAGCCGAGGAAACCGAACGGACCCGGCTATTCGATTTAGGAAACAGACAATGGAATATTCCCCGCTTACGCGAACTGCTTGAAGAGATCATCCCAAAAAACACCCATTTCCAGGATTTTGAAGTCACCCACACCTTCCATGGTGTCGGCGAAAAAACAATGCTGCTCAATGCACGTCGCATTGTACAGAAAACCCACAACGAACGGTTAATTCTGCTCGCCATTAATGATATTACCGAACACGCCCTGCTGCAACGCAAAGAAAAGGAGCTCCTGAAAAAAGACATCCACGAAAGCAAATCCTATAGCCACACGCTTGAAAAAGCGGTAGAGGGAAGAACAAAGGAATTGGAACACGTCAACAAAACCCTCGAAGAAAAAAACCGTGAGCTTGAAATAATGAACAAAGAGCTTGAGGCCTTCACGTATGTATCCAGCCACGATTTGCAGGAACCGTTGCGCAAAATACAAGCCTTTGCAAGCCGGATTTTAGATACGGAGAATCAACACTTATCAGAGAAGGGCAAAGATTATTTTAACCGGATGCAAACAGCGGCCGGCCGGATGCAGAAACTCATCGAAGATTTACTTGCCTTCTCCCGTCTGAATATTGCAGAACGAAAATTTGAAAACACCGACCTCAATACCATTTTGGAGGAAGTGAAAGCGGAATTCAAGGAAATCATTGACGAAAAACAGGCTACCATCGAGGCAACCGAACTTTGCAAAGTGAACCTCATTGCTTTCCAGTTTCGCCAACTTCTGTACAATCTCCTCAGCAACGCCCTCAAATTTTCAAAGCCGGAACGCCCTCCTCATATCATTATCAAGAGTATCATGGTAAAGGGCAGTAAACTAAAAGAAAAAAACCTCATACCTGAAAATACATACTGCCACATCATGGTGGCTGATAATGGGATTGGCTTCGACCCGCAGTATAAAGACCGTATTTTTGAAGTGTTTCAACGACTTCATGGCAAACAGGAATATGCCGGTACCGGCATCGGCCTGGCCATCGTTAAAAAAGTAGTGGAGAATCACAACGGCATCATAACGGTTACCAGTAAACTCAATAAAGGAACAACGTTCCATATTTACCTCCCCGTTTCCTGACAAACTAAATCGCATCGCGCAACGATCACCGACGGTGGTCATTCGTCTCGCCGCGAATCACGCCATTGATTCTTCAATAGGGATGATCACAGAAACCAGCGTTCCTTCCTTTTCCTTACTCTGAATGTCAAATTTGCCGTTCAAAAGCCGAACGCGTTCCCGAAGACCAATGAGTCCAAGGGATTTTGAACTCGTAAGTTGTTCTTCCTGAATGCCCCTTCCATTATCCTTGATCCCCAGAAAAAAGGCGCTGCCGATATCGTCGAGATAGATTTCAACCTGGGTTGCCTGGGAATGCCTTGCTACATTGGTGAGCACTTCCTGGACGATCCGGAAAAGAGAAATAGAGAGGTCACGGCTGAGCTTTAGCGTATCGGCATGAAGGTAGGTCTGACAACTGATCTGGTGTCTCCTTTCAAACTCCATTGCGTGCCCCTGAACCGCTTCCAGGATGCCCAATTCGTCCAGGGTCTCCGGTCTTAACGCAGACGATATCTTCTTTACCGATTGCGTGAGCTGATCAATGAGTGCTACTACAGAGGTAAATTCCGCCTGAATGGCTTCTGCCGGAAGCTTCTTGCCCGGGGTGATCTTTTTCCATAGCCCGGTGACACCGGTTTTCAGTGTTGCGAGTACCTGCCCAAGCTCGTTGTGTAAGTCACGCGCAGTCGTTCTCCGCTCGTCTTCCAGGGAGAGCTGATAGCGCTCCAGCAAAAAGCCTAACTCCTCGTGTGATTTTTTTAATTCAAAAGCGATCCGATCCTTTTCTCTTTCGATGCCTTTCTTTTTAATGGCGTTCATGATCGCCGTCGGCAGTCGCTTGAAACTCGATTTCAGAATAAAATCATCTATCCCGTCTTTCAGGCACTCGAGCGCCAGTTGTTCGCTCAACGCTCCGGTCACCAGGATGAACGGCAGGGTCACCCCTTCGGTGCGAAGCATTTGAAACGCCTGCATGCCGTTAAACGAAGTGAGCGAATAATCCGCCAGGATAACATCGGGCCGGAATTCAAATACCTCTTTCAGAAACTCATTCTTCTTATCCGTCGTACGGCCGATGAAATTTACCCTGGCCTCATCCAGTTCATGGTGCATCAACTCTACATCATCCGGATTGTCCTCCAGAAATAATATCCGAAAGGGGTACGTCGCCGGGACCCCGGCAATACTTTCATTTACTACCACATTAAGGTTACTGAAACGGGTCATTTTTTCTCCGCGGTCAAATCGGTTTTTCGTTAAGCAGGCTCCAATAAACAGCCAGGGAACTTATGGTTTTCACATAACTATCAAATCCGACCGGTTTAACGACATAACTGTTTACGCCCAATTTGTATGCCTCGGCGATATCCCTTTTTTCCCGAGAGGAAGTAAGAATAACAACCGGCAGGGTCCGTGTTCGCTCATCCTCCCTGATTTTTCTCAAGACTTCGAGACCATCGAGCCGGGGTAGCTTCAGATCCAGAAGGACCACCCTCAGGGTATTCTGGATTTTCCGATTTTCATCCGACTTTTTATTAAAAATAAAATTCAGCGCTTCCACCCCATCTTTCAGGTGAAGAAGGTGCAAGGCTTTGTTTCCTTCTGTGAGGGCATGTGTTGTGAGCTCCGTGTCGTCCGGGTTATCTTCCACCAACAAGACATCAATCAGGTCATCCTTTTCCATTAGTTTGATTTAAGGGTAAAATAAAATGTAGCTCCTTCGCCTTCCTTACCTTCGGCCCAAACGCGGCCTCCGTGCCGGATAATAATGCGCTTGACAATAGCCAGGCCCACACCCGTTCCCTGGTATTCCTGGGGGTCGTGCAGACGTTGAAATACACCAAAGAGTTTATTGGAATATTCCATATCAAAACCCACTCCGTTGTCCTTAATATAAAACTGGGTTTCATTTTCGCGGGAATCACTTCCAATTTCTATTTCAGGCGTTTCTTTCTTGACAGAATACTTAAAGGCGTTGGATATAAGATTGACCAACACTTGTTTGATCAGGGCAATGTCGCCTTTGGCTGTGCCGAGTTTGGTGATTTTTATTTTTGAACTTCCTTTCATCTCAGTAAGTTCTTCCAGAACCGTATTCACCAAATCAGCCATTTCAATGGTTACGATCTGAATATCTTTCATGCCAATCCTTGACAGGGTTAGCAATTCATCAATCAAGCTGCTCATTTTGTCGACGTTCCTTCTTACATTCCCTAACAGGCGTTGGCCTTCATGGTCTACTTTGCTGAGGTATTTCGTTAAGAAGATGGCGATAAAGCCGTCTATGCCCCTGAGCGGAGCCCGCAAGTCGTGCGAAACCGAGTACGAAAACGATTCCAGTTCAATAATCCGCTGCTCCAATTCCTCGTTCAGCGTTTTGATTTTGACTTCCTGTTTCCGCTGGGCAGTAATATCCCGCGCGCCGGCAAACGCCCCGAGTACATTGCCCTTTTCATCACGGTACACAGAGGCATTGTATAATACGTCCCGGAGGTTGTGGCGGATCGTTAGCGGAGAGTCCGCGACAAAGCCTTTTGCAAATATTTGCTGATATCCCTCGCGCGCCTTTTCAGGCTCAGTAAAATAATCCGAGAAATCGGTGCCAATGAGTTTTTCCCTCACCACACCGGTCGCTTTCACCAGGGCCTCATTCACATCGGTGATCTTTCCTTCCGGACTGATGGCAACCATGGGGTCCAGACTGGCTTCGATCAGGCTTCGGGTATAGGCTTGTTGTTTTTTGATCTCCTCCTC
Source organism: Cyclobacteriaceae bacterium (assembly GCA_035317975.1). GTDB lineage: Bacteria > Bacteroidota > Bacteroidia > Cytophagales > Cyclobacteriaceae > ELB16-189. The sequence goes on from DATHFS010000283.1 coordinate 4,607, forward strand.
CGCTTGTTTGCGATCTGTAATATCGCGCGCCGCGGCAAACACACCTTGAACCACTCCATCTTCGTCCTTGAAAACCGTGGCATTATAAAGCACATCGGTTATATTACCGGAGACATGGCGGATCGCCAACGGGTAGTTTCGCACAACTCCCTCATAAAATGCCTGTCGATAGGCTTCTTCCGCTTTAGCCGGTTCGGTAAAATAATCCGGGAATTGCGTTCCAATTATCTTTTCACGCGGTACACCCGTTACTTGCACAGTGGCTTCATTGACGTCCGTGATTTTCCCGTCAGGGCCTTTTGTTATCTGCGGATCAAGGCTGGTTTCAATCAGGGAACGGGTGTAAGCCTGAATTTTCCTGATCTTTTCTTCCGTTTCTTTCAGCACGGTGATGTCGCGGGCAGCAGCTACCGCTCCCAACACATTTCCTTTTTCATCACGATAGACGGAGGCGTTAAACAGTACCTGAATGAGTTTCCCGTTCTTATTGCGGAGGGTAAGAGGATAGTCGGCTACGAATCCTTTCGCGAATACCAACGTGTACCCTTCCCGTGCTTTTTGAGGCTCTGTAAAGTAATCAGAGAAGTCTGTACCAATCAGTTTTTCTCTTGGTAACCCCGTTGCATGCACGGAGGCCTCATTGACGTCCGTTATCTTTCCCTCGGGGTTGACCGTCACCAGGGGGTCGAGTGAAGCTTCGATTAAACTCCGTGCATATTCAGAAGTTCGTTTTAACTGCGTTATATCCCGGGCCGTAGCCAACACGCCGAGCACCGTGCCAAGGTCATCTTTGTATACGGTGGCATTGTACAAAACCTCGGTGAGTTTACCTTTTTTGTGGCGGATGGTAAGGGGATAATCGGCCACGAAACCTTTGGCAAAGACTTTTTGGTACCCTTCACGCGCTTTTTGCGGTTCGGTGAAATAGTCGGAGAAGTCCGTGCCGATCAGGTTCTCTCTGGGAACGCCCGTTGCCCTGACCGAAGCCTCATTCACGTCGGTGATCTTCCCTTCCGGGTTGATCGTAACGAGCGGGTCAAGCGAAGCTTCAATCAAACTTCGCGCATATTGTGAGGTTCGCTTCAACTGGGTAATATCGCGGGCAGCCGCCAGCACACCCAACACGTTACCCTGGTCATCCTTGTAAACCGAAGCATTATAAAGAACATCCGTTAATTTGCCTTTCTTGTCGCGCAGCGTAAGCGGATAGTCGGCAACAAGACCTTGCGCAAAAACCTGTTGATACCCATCACGGGCTTTCACCGGTTCAGTGAAATAATCAGAGAAGTCCGTACCGATGAGTTTTTCCCTTGGAACTCCCGTTGCCCGCACCGACGCCTCATTCACGTCCGTAATCTTTCCGCCCGGGTTGATTGTAACCAAGGGGTCAAGCGCTGCCTCGATCAGGGAGCGTGCATACTGGGAAGCCCTTTTCTGAACGGTTACGTCGCGGGCCGACGCCGACACCCCCATGACATTATCTTTTTCATCCCGGTAAACGGAAGCATTGTACATCACATCGGTGAGCTTGCCTTCCTTATCCTTTACCGTCAGGGGGTAGTCTGACACAAACCCTTTCTCGAATACCTGTTCGTATCCCTCCCTCGCTTTTCGCGGCTCTGTGAAGTAGTCTGAGAAATCGGTGCCGATCAGTTCTTCCCTTGGTATTCCCGTCAACTTGATGGAAGCCTCATTCACATCGGTCACCTTGCCTTCCGGGCTGATCGTAATCAGGGGATCGAGTGATGCTTCGATCAAACTCCGGGTGTAGGCCTGCGTTATTTTGGATTCCTCGTCCGACCTTTTCTTTTCTGTGATTTGACGGATGGCCGTCCAGGTATAGACTTCCTCCCCGATCCGGAGCGGGCTCATGCTTATATCGACCATGAACTTTTGTCCATTCTTCCTGACTCCGTATAATTCCAATTCGGCATTGATCCTGCAAGGCTGGGGTTCACTAAAAAAATTTCCGGATTTCTTACTTTTGAGTTTCTTATGGATCAGTGGAATCAACGATTCCAAACTCTTTCCAAGAAGTCCTTTTTTGTCGTATCCGAATACTTTTT
>DATHFS010000284.1:0-8192 GCA_035317975.1 Cyclobacteriaceae bacterium
CCAGAGTATCGTCACCGGATTGCCCAGGATCAAGAAAGTATTGGCCCTGCTGCGTTCTGTTTTTGTAAACCATCTGCTTAACAAGACCAGCATAGAGGGCATCACGGCACTCTCCACAACGCCCAGCATAAACCGGATGACGATCAAAATCGAAACGTCGTTGATGAGGCCGGTGGCCATCGCCAACAGACCCCAAAGGATCAATGACCAAAAGATCAATTTCTTAGCGCTCCGGTTAGCTGCATAATAGGCTCCGGGAATCTGAAAGAAGAAATAGCCAAGGAAAAACAGGGATCCCAGCAAGGACGACATAGCCGCCGTAATGTGCAAATCTGCCGCCATTCCCCCGGCTGCCCCAAATCCAAAATTGGCCCGGTCAAGGTATGCCAGACTGTAGGTAATGAATGCTACGGGGATCAGGCGGTACCAACGTGATTGAGCAATTATTTTTTCCATCTTTGTGCGGCCTAATCTTGTTTGTTGCGGCATAATTAGCAAAAAATTCTAACTTTGATTCAGGAGTGATGAAGAACCTTCTCTTATTTATCTTGGTGGCCCTGGCCGCAGGGTGTTCCAAACACAAAGACCCGGGCTTTACTTCCGCAGAAGGCAAGTGGACCTATACTACGCCCGACAGCAAAATAGCGGTAACCTTTGAACTGGTAAAAAACTCCTCCGGCGGACTCGATATTCAAAACCAAACAATTAAAATAGACGGGACACCGTACCTATCGGTCTCTGCCATTACTGGTGTAACCCTGCCCTCGATCCAAAAGATCCGGATCAATGCCAACGACGCCAAAATTGTTTATCCCTATAACATTGAATTCAATAGCGGGACAGTGAGCGGAGACTTTACTACCATCACTTTTTCCACCGCCACCTATACCTGGCCGTACGGTACAGTCAATAATCTGACAACCGTAAAGGTGACAAGGGGGTAGCCGGTTGCCGGTTGCAACCGGTAACCAATTCGACCAACATCTAAAGTGACCAACAACCGATGCCTTTGTCTAAAGAGGTAAGAACTAAATCTCCTTACCTTTACCAAAACCAGGTGTTATGCGTTTTCTGTTATTGACTTTTCTTCTGTCGGTCACGGTTCTGGCAGGTGCTCAAAATCTTCGTTCGGGAGGCAGGCTCAAGACGGAGCAAGCGATCATGGACATCCGCCACTATAGCGTAACGCTTGACGTTGATCCCGTAAAAGAATTCATCGCCGGCTCGACAGAGATCAGGTTGGTATTAGTAACCCGTGCTCCTGAATTGATTTTAGACCTCTGGCATGAAATGACGGTCAGCCAGGTATGGGTCAACGGAGCCAAGGAATCGTTTGTGCAAACCCCGGACGATCTTCTTAAAATCAGGGGAGTCATCCCTTTTGAAAAAGGTAAAGTGCACATCAAGGTAGCGTACAGCGGCAAACCCGGCGTGGCAGAACGTCCTCCCTGGGTCGGCGGGTTTCAGTGGAGTAAAGACTCCAAAGGAAATCCCTGGATTGCCATCAGTTGCCAGGGTGAAGGGGCTAAGATCTATTTTCCCTGCAAAGACCACCCCAGTGATGAACCCGACGAAGGCGCCGACCTGATCATTTCTGTTCCTACCGGGTTGACTGTGGCGGGGCCGGGACTGTTGAAAAAAGTGACGCACGAAAAAACGACGGACACTTTTCATTGGAGCACCGCGTACACCATAAATAATTATTGCATAGTCTTCAATGTGGGTAAATACCAGAAAGTAAGCCGGTCCTACACGACGGTGGCCGGTCATTCCGTGCCGATGGACTTTTATGTATTGGAAGAACATGCCGACCAGGGCCCGCACTTGCTCGAGTTGCTCGAACGATCCTGCCATGTTTTAGAAAAATATTTTGGGGAATATCCCTGGGTAAAAGAAAAGATCGCTGTCGCGGAAACACCACACCTGGGAATGGAGCACCAAACGCTGATTGCCTATGGAAACAAATTCAATTACACCAAATTGGGGGGCCAGGACTTTGACTGGTTGTTGCATCATGAGTTTGGACACGAGTGGTGGGGCAATAAGGTAACTGGCAAGGACTGGGCGCACATGTGGATACAGGAGGGGATCTGCAGTTTTGGCGATGCGCTCATGACGCGCGAAATGGAAGGAGAGCCTGCTTACCTGAAACGCATGCAGCAGACTGCCTTGCACATCGCGAATACGAAGCCTATCGTACAAGGCGAAGAAGTGGATACAGATGAAACGTACCAGGGCGATCTTTACGGCAAAGGCGCCTTCTTCATGCACACCCTCCGGTTTGTGACGGGGGACAATGTTTTCTTCCCTGCCCTTAAACAATTGGCCACCGGGTCGCATTATACCTACGATAGCCTCGTGACGACGGATGACGTGGAACGGCTTTTCAGCAAGGCATCGAAGAAACCGCTCAAACCACTATTTGACCTCTACCTCCGGTCCACACAAAAAGTAGACTTCAATGTGAAGCAACTAAGCGATACCACCTATACGATTAAATTAGTTAATCTGGATGGACCCCTGCCGGTTCAAATCAGTACCCCGCTCGGCACCCGAACCGAGCAAGTAACAAACAAAGGGATTTCGGTCACCAGCCATGGTTGGCCACTTGTGGATCCGAATGTGTACTATTTTAAAAAGGTAACTCTGGAATAGTCTTGAGTCCTTAGTTTGGTCATTAGGCATTGGTCATTGGTGGGGTCCCGTTAGGTTAGTAGAAACCCCCAATGACTAATGACCAGTGACTAAACTAATTGAAATGATACAGGAAAATGATCGTTGCCGTAAAGGCAGGTTTCTTGTTGTCTTTGATTTCCAACTCTACCGCCATCTCGGCTTTTGCTATCCCTCTCAGGTTAACAAGGGATTGCAGTGTTACCCGGAGGCGCACCTCGCTGTTCACCAACACCGGCTGATTGAATTTGAGTTTCTCGATACCATAGTTGACCAACATCTTGATGTTATGGATCTCGGCAATCTGGTCCCACAAATAGGGGACGATCGATAAGGTCAGGTAGCCATGAGCAATGGTGCTCTTAAACTGACTCCCGGCCGCGCGCTTCGGATCGGTATGAATCCACTGCTGATCAAGGGTAGCATCGGCGAAGGAGTTGATTTGCTGCTGCGTAATTTTAATGTACGGGGAAACGCCGAGTTCTTTACCGACGTGTCCTTCAAATTCCGCAAAACTGCCGATGACGAGTTTACTCATGTCTATAAAAGTAGCAAAGATTTTGAGCTGAGCAAATAAGGCTGGTTATTCGTCATCAATAGGCCTTGCGATTCTCTTATGTCTCCTCAATTCCCTCACTCTCCCGATTGGCCTGAGACTTTTTTGAGACAGGGTAAAGACATCAATTCTTGATCCAAGTCCGATGGTTGGGGATTTGATTACAAAATCGTAACCCGTAAATAATGAGAATCCCGTTGTTCCGATAAATCCTCCCAATAGGAATTTAGGTTTGCTTAGGGTGAAGGAGCCACCGTTAACGGCATTGTCATTCTGTAATCCGATCTCCGCAACGAAGCCAAAGAAAATGGTGGGAAAAACGATGATTTTGTCATTCTCGCCGAATAGGAAGTTACCGTAAAACCAGGTATATCCATATCCTGCACTGATGGTAGGTGAAATATTGTATTTGCCGTGCGTGAATTCGAGCCTGCTGAATGAAAAAGGTATGGTAGGAGAACCCAGGAGTTTTGCCCGGTACATTGTATTGTAGTACAAGGTGTCCGGCCATCGGACAAACTTATTCGTCGATTTTTTGTCGCCCGGAAAAGCATACCCTCTCTTATGTAAAAACTTTGCGGTGGGGCTTTTGACTACGTCTTGTCCCATGACCACCGAAGTCATAAAAAAAAATGCCAGGGTCAGAAACGGCCAAGGTGTCAGTTCAATTTGCTTCACCTTTCGAAGTTGTGTATAAACTGAATTAAAAACTACGTCTTCTGCTTCTTTCGCTTGGCGGAAGGAAATAAAACATTATTGAGAATCAGGCGGTAACCGGGGGAATGCGGATGAAGATTCAGATCGGTAGGTTCGCGGCGCCTTCCCGGAGAGCCTTCCGGATCATGGCCGCTGTAAAAAGTCCAATGGCCTCGGCCAAGCTCTCCATAAGCGTATCGTACATTGCCCGCTCTTCGGTTTTCGGCCAGTACTTGAACCGTGGGTTTGATGGTGGCGGGATTAAAAGCGGAGGTTTGGCCCGTGAATTCGTTGATTACAAATTCATGGTTCTGCGTCAACAGCGAAGGAATGATGTCCCACTTGGCTGAAAAATTAAAGACAGTAAAGTAGTCGGAGTGCTCTTCAAAAAAATTAGGGCGGCCGGTATTGATGTCGGAGAACCTGCGGCTATTGCCGGGGTCGAGGGTAAAGTTTTCAAACGCCAGTGTCCTGGTGAAATCAAGTTTATCCTGGGCGCCGGCTTCGGCATCGTCGCCGTCGAACATGCTTTCGGCAATATCCACCCCTTCGGCGGCCAGGGCGATGTCGAGGGTTTCGGCGGCAGAACACATGGCAAACAAAAAACCTCCCCCGGCGCAGAAGCCCTTGATCTTTTTGGCAACGTCGAGTTTCATCCTGGAGACTTTTGCATAGCCGAGTTGTTGGGCAGTGGTCTCCTGCAGTTTGGATTCGATGATGGCCGATTCCCTTCTCAGGAAACGCCCGGACTGGCCGGTGAAATCCTCGTGATGCAGGTGAAGCCAGTCATACCGGGGAAGCTCATCGCGAAGGACTTCCTTATCATACAGTATCTCATACGGTATCTCTGCATACGTGAGCACCAGGATCACAGCATCGGTTTCATCAGCAATGGATTCGTTTTTGGGAGAATAGACAGCAATCTTCGGGGCCGTTTGAAGTTTCACTACATTCATGTTGACGGAGGGACTTGCTATTTCATTCAAAATAGAATTGGCCTTTTCTGCCGTCAGTATTTCAAATGAAACGCCGCGGACGGTACATTCGTTTTCGATAGCGAGGGAAGTCGCAACCAAAAAGCTACCTCCGCGGTAGTTGAGGAGCCAATCCACTTCCCCGCCTTTTTTGAGAATGTAGTAGGCGATGCCGTATGCCTTGAGGTGGTTTCTCTGGCTGCCGTCCATCGGGATAAGAAGGGAGGTAGACCGGCTGGTGCCGAAAGCCAGGACGAGAAGCAGGATTAGAATATAGCGGTGCACGGCCACGGGATTGTACCTAAAGGTCGATAGCCTTTAGTGAAATAACAATCACAATTTACATCCGTGGTCTTTTGATGATGCCTATTTCAAAAAACTCCACTGGCGGACTTGTTCCAGAAAAATTCCAATCGAGGCCGGATAGGTAACGATACAAAAAAAGAGTCCAAACAAAGCCCCGTAGAGGTGGGCCTCGTGGTTAATCATGGTGTTTGATTTCCTTCCCTGGTAATAGGAAATGGCAATGAACAGGATACCGAGAATGAAACCCGGCATACAGATCACAAAAAAGGCGCAAATCTTTTGCAGCGGTTGAAAAATAATAAAAGCGAAAATAACAGCTGCCACGGCCCCCGAGGCCCCGAGGGAATTATACTGCGGGTTGTCTTTTTGCTTAAAATAGGTGGGTAAATCCGACACGATAATGGCCAGGAGATACAGGGTTATAAAATAAACTCCGCCGGCACCACCAAAAAGTTGGTAAAAAATCCTTTCGATAACGGGCCCAAAAAAGTAAAAGGAGAACATATTAAAAAGAAGGTGAACATGGTTGATGTGGATGAACCCCGAAGTGAGGAAACGGTAGTACTCCCTGTTTCTTTTTATCCGATAGGGGTTCATCATCAGGTTTCGCATCAGCCTTTCCTTATTCATGGCCAGCAGGCTGATCAATACGGTGAATCCGATGATGGTGTAGGTGATGTTCATGGTGTTAGCAAGACGAAAAGGTGAAAATAGCCACAAAGACACGAAGACACGAAGTCTTATTTTTTATAGCTGAGGGTAGCATCGATCAATATGAGGAATTTCCTTTATTATTCGTTGTGTCTTAGTGCCTTTGTGGCAAAACCGTGCACGCATTTAAGCCTTCATCGCCGCTCTCATTTTCCCGAAATTCTTATAATTGAAAACGATCAATGCTATAACAATGGCAGTATAACCAATAAGCTGTGCGAGATTCAGCGTTTCGTGAAATACCAAAAAAGCGACGGAAAAATTGAACAGGGGATTGAGGTACATCAAAATCCCAATGGTACCGGAATTGATCTTGTTGAGGGCATACAGGTTCAGGAACAGCGGCAACACGGTAAACAGGCCGGCGATCATAATAATAATGCCATAAAACTTTCCGGCAACGGGGACTTCATCCACTAACTGGCCGAAGAAGACGGTAAGGATCATAAGGGAGAAAATAACCTGGATGCCCAGTGAGATCATCCTGTCAAATCCCTGGGTTTTTCGCTGGGAGACAAGATACAACGCATAGGAAAGGGCGGTGAAAAGACTGTACCCCAATTCCGGTGCAGACTGGAAACCGATCAACACACAACTAAGAGCACATATTCCCACCGCAATCCATTGAAACAAAGCAAGTTGTTCACCCAATAAAAAATAGGCCAGAATGGCGGTCAGTACCGGACAGATGAGGTAGGCGAAGGAGGCAGTCCGGATATTGATGTTGTTGACAGTATAGATGAACAATAGCCAGTTCACTGAAAGCAGCGCTCCGCCGGCAAGCGTTAACAGAATCACGCTATTTCGCTCCGGTTTTGAAAGGGCCTTCAAGGCAGACCAGTCGTTTCTCCAATCGGCCTTTTTAAAAGCGAACACGATCACCAACATGATCAACGCAGAGAACAGAATCCGGAAGTAGAGAATCTCACCGGCCGGGTAATGTTGCAATGCCCGTAAGGGGATAGAAAAGAAACCCCAGCCCACAAAGGCGACAATAGCGGCGGCATAATGCTTCTTATTGTTCATTGGAAAGTGCGAAGATAAAAGTTTCGCGGCACTCTATAGGTTCCGACCGGATATTCTGCGCCAGGGAGGTCGATTCAAGGAGCCATGGGTCCCAATCCACCGCGGCATCGTTTGCAAAAAGAAGTATTCCGCCATTCATCTATTTTCATTTGGATTCTAAATGGAAGTTTTCCTAACTTTTGGTTCCTCGATTATTGTAATTTTCAGATCAAAACCATTTCAATTATGGCAACCTATTCCCTGAATATCAACGGAAAGTCGCTCCCGGTGGATGTAGCGCCCGATACGCCATTACTCTGGGTACTGCGTGATGAACTCAACCTGGTGGGTACCAAGTATGGCTGTGGCGTTGCCCAGTGCGGTGCCTGTACGGTGCACCTCAATGATGTCGCCGTTCGATCCTGTTCCTTGCCCGTGTCGGCTGTTGGCACCAAAAAAGTGACGACGATTGAAGGACTTAGTGAAAAAGGCGATCACCCGCTGCAACTCGCCTGGGATGAAGCCGATGTTCCGCAATGTGGTTATTGCCAGGCCGGGCAGATCATGACAGCGGCAGCGCTGATGAAACACAATGTCAATCCGAACGACAAAGAAATTGACAAAGCTATGGCAGGCAATATCTGCCGGTGTGGTACATACAAACGCATACGTCAGGCAATCCACCTGGCCGCACAGAAAGGAGGCAAATCATGAGCACAATGACAGTTTCAAGACGTTCTTTTTTGAAAGTGAGCGCATTAGCAGGCGGAGGCCTGATGCTTGGCTTTGACGCAATGAGCAAGTCCATGAAGGAGGAATCGGCCGGGGCAGCAGAAGGCACTGTGTTCTCTCCAAACGCCTGGTTAAAGATCGACAGCCAGGGTGTCGTTACGCTGATGGCCCCGAATCCCGAAGTAGGCCAGGGGGTAAAGACATCGCTTCCGATGCTCGTTGCGGAAGAACTCGATGTGAACTGGAAGGATGTGGTGATCGAACAAGCACCGCTCAACAAAAGTTTTGAGCGCCAGGTAGCCGGGGGAAGCGGTTCCATCCGGTCCAGCTGGGAGTCGTTCCGGAAGGCCGGAGCCGCGGCTCGGCAACTGCTGACGGAAGCCGGTGCAAAAACATGGAATGTAAGCGCAGGGGATTGCTATACCGAGAACAGTTTCGTCATTCATAAACCCAGTGGCAAAAAATTGAGCTATGGCGAACTGGCCGCGAAAGCCGCCACCCTTTCATCGCTGACCGAGGCCAAGTTAAAAGATCCGAAA
>DATHFS010000285.1:0-6793 GCA_035317975.1 Cyclobacteriaceae bacterium
GGGGGATGCAAGGTTACTAATAGTTTGGTCATGATCTTAGATAGTAAGGGCGAATCCACTTGATTGGTGATTGGTGATCGGTGATCGGTGATCGGTGATCGGTGATCGGTGATCGGTGATCGGTGGAGGATGCAAGGTTACTAATAGTTTGGTCATGATCTTAGATAAGTAAGGGCGAATCCACTTGATTGGGGATTGCTGATTGGTGATTTGTGATCGGTGATCGGTGGGGGATGCAAGGTTACTAATAGTTTGGTCATGATCTTAGATAGTAAGGGCGAATCCACTTAATTGGTGATTGCTGATTGGTGATTTGTGATCGGTGATCGGTGGGGGATGCAAGGTTATTAATAGTGTGGCAATGATCTTAGATAGTAAGGGCGAATCCACTTAATTGGGGATTGGTGGAAGTGGTAAAAGATCAGTCGGGACATAGCCAGAACCAACCGACGTATTCTTTGTGTTCTTTGTGTCTCCTTCGTGGACTTTGTGAACTTTTTTGTTCTGGCCAATCGCACTATTCCGTGTATCGGATAACCTAAATCGTTGATTGGAGTTTAGACTATGATTGTTTAGCTACTTTTAACTGCACAAAATAAATCGCCACACCCAAAGCCAAAATTCCCGTAGTAAGGAAAAGAGCGGCTCCTCCCCAGGTATACCAGATCCACCCGGCGAGGATGCTGGCAAAGAGGGTGCAAATACTTTGAAAGGCCGTATAGGTTCCAATAGCAGTGGCTACCTCTTTCTCATGACTAATGTTGGCAATCCAGGCCTTGGCAATACTTTCGGTGCAGGCTGCATAAATCGCATATAGAAAAAATAAGAAACCATACCACCACCATCCTCCCTCCACGGCCATTCCTCCGTACACGATGGCAAAAACAAGTAACCCCAGCGCCAATGTGTTTTTCAGTCCCCACCGGTCGGCCAGCGCTCCCGCAGGATAAGCAACGACGGCGTAGATGAGATTATAAAAAATATAAACTCCGATCACAGCGGGATCAGAAAGACCGGAGTCTTTTATTTTCAATAGAAGGAATACGTCCGAGCTGTTGATTAATGCAAAGAACAGTAGACCCGCCACCAATTTCCGATACGATGCCGGCGCCTGATTCCAGTATTTCAGGAATGAAAAAAAATGCGTTTTGTTGCTCCGAAGGAGTCCGGAGTCCTTCGGACCGGAGGCCAACGGGCGGGTTGATTCCTTTAGCAACAGCGTAAGGATAACAGCAGCGCAGCCGGGAATAAACGCGATCAGGAACAGCGATCGATAGCCACCGGGGTTATAATAGAGATACGCCAATGCTAAAGAAGGGCCAAGGAAGGCCCCCGCCGAGTCCATGCCTCGATGAAATCCGAATATCCTTGCCTTTGTTTTTTCGGTGGCTTCGGCAGAAAGAATCGCATCGCGCGCTCCTGTACGGATTCCTTTTCCTAACCGATCCAGGGTTCGGCAAAAAAAGATCCATGCAGGATAAACCGCAACGGCCAACAAGGGTTTTGAGATTGCACTTAATGCATATCCGAACTGAACAAATGGCACCCGCTTTCCCCGGATGTCAGACAGTTTTCCAAAATACCCTTTGCTTAATCCGGCTGTAGCCTCCGCTACCCCTTCCAGCACACCAATTAACAAAACAGAAAATCCGATGGACCGGAGAAAGACCGGCATGACAGGGTAAAGCATTTCGCTGGCGATGTCGGTGCAGAGACTCACCAGCGAAAGGGTCCAGACGATCTTTGTAATGATTCCTTTATCCATGCGGGATAAAGGTAAAGTCTTAATTCTGAATGTTTGCTGAAGTTGTGCAGGAGATCACCCACAACAGTAAAATGAATTGATTGCGCCAAAATCGGCCCCATCAGAAGTCCTTGTTAACTATTCCCGAATTCATTGTAATTTCGGCATCCGAAACCCGCCTATAATTGACCTCCCCTTCCTACCAAACTGGCGGATCGTTCACTGCGATTCCCCCGAATAGCGATGACAGAAAATAAAAAATTGATCGTAAAGATCAAACGCTTTTGGCGCATTCTCGGACCCGGTCTTATTACGGGAGCCAGCGATGACGATCCGTCAGGCATTGCCACCTACTCACAGGCAGGCGCCGGTTTCGGACTGGCTACATTGTGGACGGCCCTCATTACATTTCCGCTAATGGCTTCTATTCAGGAAATGTGTGCGAGGATCGGGATGGTCACCTGTCAGGGCCTAACCGGAACCTTGAAGCGCCACTATTCGAAGCCGCTTTTGTACATCATGGTCTTGTTTAGTTTTCCAGCCATTGTCCTCAACATCGGGGCAGATATTGCCGGCATGGGGGCAGTCGCCACCTTACTGTTCCCAGGAGTCCATGCCAATTATTTTAGTTTGGGATTTACCATCATTTTGCTGGTCGCTATTATCTATCTGCCCTATCAGAAGATAGCCTCCATATTGAAGTATTTATGCGCCTTCCTGCTGGTGTACCTTGTTGTTCCCTTTTTATTCAAACAAGACTGGCCTGCCCTGATCCGGGCGACCTTTATCCCGACCATCAAATTCAATTCCGATTTTATTGAGGTCCTCGTCGCCATTCTCGGAACTACGATTTCACCCTATCTTTTCTTTTGGCAAGCCACCATGGCGGGAGAAGACATGAACCACAAAAAAAAGCACCTGATCGTGGATAAGCGTCTCATTCATTCAATGAACGTGGACGTGTACTTTGGAATGTTCTTTTCTAACCTGGTTATGTTTTTTATTATTCTCACCACCGGTACCGTCCTGTTCAATGGAGGTATTCATCAGATTGACACGGTAGAACAAGCCGCCCAGGCACTGGAGCCGTTGGCTGGAAAAGGGGCCTACATTCTTTTTGCTGTCGGCGTTATTGGAACAGGCTTCCTGGCCATTCCCGTATTGAGCGGCTCGCTTTCCTACATCGTTTCAGAGGTTTTTGGGTGGGAAGAAGGGCTGGATAAAAAGTTTCATGAAGCCAAACCCTTCTACTTGGTTGTAGCCGTCTCCCTGATCCTCGGGCTTTTAATCAATCATGTCGGCATCAGCCCCATCAAGGCCCTTATCTACACAGCCACCCTGTATGGGATCACCTCTCCTGTCATTATTGCAATCGTTCTCCACATTTCAAATAACAAGAAAATAATGGGCGATCATACGAATGGGCCGTGGTCTAATATTCTGGGGATTACGACATTCGCGTTGATGACGATTTCAGTGCTTTTCCTATTGTACACTCTGGTCGGTAATCGGTCGATTGTTCTTTAGTATCTAAGACCATTGCCACACTATTAATAACCCTGCACCCCCCAAATCACACATCACAAATCACCAATCAGCAATCACCAATTAAGTGGATTCGCCCTCAGCATCGAAGATCATTGCCACTCTATTACTAACCTTGCACCACTTACCACTTACCTTTTACCGCCTACCTTCCACTACCCCCCAATCGTCGACATCGACTCAGATACAGCATGTTCCTTCCTCCTCTGTTCCGCCTCAAAGCCATCTTTCGGGCGGTTGGCAAAAGCACGTAAGAGTTGCTTTTTGATTTCATCATCGTTGATTCCCGATCGCATCAGGCTCTTGATATTTAACACGCCCTCGTCGTACAGGCAGGTTTTTAATACGCCCTGTGCGGTCAACCGGATGCGGTTACAAGATCCGCAGAACGTGCGGCTGAAGGCAGCGATGATGCCGATGTCTCCTTTAAATCCCGGAACCTGGTAATGGTATGCGGTAGAGTTTTCCGGATCCTGTATTTTTTGAATGTTGGGAAATTGAGCCCGGATGTGCTCCAGAATTTTTTTGTACGTCCAGGTCAGGGAGGTATAATGACTTCCTTCGCCGTTGAATGGCATCTCTTCGATGAACCTGACAGAAATCGCCTGATTTCTGGTTAACTCCACAAGGGGAAGGAGGTCCTCCGTATTTTTCCCGTCCATGACCACCGTATTGATTTTCACCCGTATTCCATGATCCAGCAAGCCTTGCAGGGTCTCGTGGGTTTTATCAAATTCATCCCTTCGCGTGATCTGCCTGAACCGGTCGCGATCCAGGGTATCCATGCTTAAATTAACAGACGCCAGGCCCAATCGCTTCAACTCTGGAATGTGTTTGGCGGTGAGAACGCCGTTCGTGGTAAGGTGGACATCCCGTATTCCATCGATGGTCACGATCTTCCGGATCAACTGCATGAGGTCTGTCCGTACAAAAGGCTCCCCACCCGTGAGCCTGATTTTGGTGATCCCCAACTGCGCCATCATCGTTACCATCCTCTCGATCTCTTCGAAAGTCAACAATTCCTTTTTTGGTAGATAATGGATCCCCTCTTCCGGCATACAATAAAAGCAGCGCAGGTTGCACCGGTCGGTGACGGCCAACCGTAAATAGTTGATGGGCCGGCCATGGTTATCGTAGAGCTGTGTTGCTGCCATTGCGTCGGTAAGATTAACAAAAATAGTGGTAATAGTTTAAACCAAAAAAAGCCAATCTTTTTCAGGGGAGGAGCTATCTTTAGCGTTTTCGAAGCCCTTTACGATGACCCTACCGCTGAAATCCCTGAAATCCTGCTTCCCGATTTTTTCGCATCGGCCGGAGTTGGTTTATCTCGATAGTGCCGCCACGTCACAGAAGCCCCAATCCGTGGTCCGGGCCATCACCGATTTTTACGAAAAAGAAAATGCGAATGTTCATCGCGGCCTGTATGAACTTTCTACGCACGCCACGCAACGGTATGAAGCCGTACGCAACAAAGTTACAAGCCTGATTGGGGCGTCCAATCCCAAAACGATCGCATTCACGAAAGGCGCTACCGAATCGATCAACATCATTGCCCACGGCTATTTAAAGAAAAACCTGAAGAAGGGAGATAACGTGCTGATTTCCGTTATGGAACACCACTCCAACCTTATTCCCTGGCAGCAAGTTTGTGAGGAAACCGGGGCTACGCTTGAAGTTATTCCTGTCAATGAGGACGGCGAATTGGTATTGAAAAAACTAAATACCCAGCTCAACCAAAGGACCCGGCTGGTAGCGATCACACACATTTCGAACGTCCTGGGAGCCATCAACCCCGTTGAAGAAATTATTGCGGCCGCGCACAAGAAAAATATTCCCGTTCTGATTGACGGCGCTCAAAGTGTGGGTCACTATCCTATAGAGATCAAAAAATGGGATGCCGATTTTCTTGTTTTTTCGGCACACAAAATGTTTGGTCCGCTGGGAACAGGAGTTTTGTATTGCAAAGAGGAGTTTGCGGCGCAAATTTCCCCGCTGAATTATGGCGGAGGCGGTATCAAAAATGTGGAGTTATCGAACACCGTTTTTTTGGATTATCCCCACAACCTGGAGGCGGGCACGGCCAACATTGCCGGCGTAATCGGATTGGGGGCAGCGATCGATTTTATTCAGCAATTGGATATGAACGAAACGACCCGTTATACAGGAGAGTTGAGCACCTATTTCCTGGAAGGGCTACGATCCCTGGGGAACGGGCGACGCGTGGGAAACCCAAAAAATTCCGGCAGTATTATTTCCTTTCAGATCGGATCTATTCATCCGCATGACGTGGCGGGTTTTCTGGCGAGTTCCAACATTGCTGTCCGGGCCGGCCACCATTGCGCTCAGCCTTTGCTGGAATCCATGGGTGTCCCCGCCACCGTCAGGGTTTCCTTTTCCATTTACAATACCCGGGATGATGTTTACAAAACAATTGCTGCTTTGGTTGAACTTAAAAAATTCTGGTCGTGAAGGATGATTTGAAAAAATTGTATTCTGCCATCATCAAAGAGCACAGCGCAACCCCCTTTCATTTTGAGAAACCGGGGAAGGTGAAAAACACGATCAAGGCCTATAATCCGATTTGCGGAGACCGCTTTGAGGTTTATATAGGTTCCGATGAACGAATGGTGAACGCGCTGTATTTTCATGGATATGGCTGTGCCATTTCAAAAGCCTCGACATCGATCCTGGTCAAGACCCTGGAAGGGAAGTCCCGGAAGGAGGCATTGGAATTGTGCGATCAATTCCTCCGGTTCATCAACAAGGAATTGGGGAGCAATGAAGTAATGTTGTCAGATGATTTCCTGGCATTTTCCGGCGTACACGATTTTCCGGAGCGCTATGACTGCGTGTTGCTTTCGTGGAGGGAGATGAAGAGGTTTTTGGAATCGGGTGCTGTTGCCACAAAGACACGAAGACACTAATAAATTTAAACGAATGCACACAAGTACATGGAACATATAGGTAAAAATGTGTCCCGCCAAACAAGCGAAGCATTCAGAAAGGTGATGATGAAAAAAAATTCGTGTCTTTGCGCATGCGAAGAGCAAAAAATTAAAAACCGTTGTGTCTTCGTGTCTTTGTGGCAAATGACTAATTTTAACGTCTCCACACAATGAAAATCAATCTAATTGCATTCGGAATAGCGAAAGACATACTCCAATCCAAGCAACTGGAATTTGAGTTGGCGGAGGGAGATACCATTTCCTCCGTTAAAAAAAAGCTATTTCAACAGTACCCTGAATTTTCGAAACTAAAATCGCTGTCTTTTGCCGTGGGCGAGAGTTACGAAGATGATTCCTATGCTCTTCATGATCGGGATGAGATAGTGATTATACCGCCGGTGAGTGGGGGGTAGCCGGTGAATCGGTGATCGGTAATCGGTGGTGGATGCAACTTTACTAATCGCGTGGCCACGATCTTAAATACTAAGGCCAAATCCACCGATTACCGATTACCGATCACCGATTACCTTCTTGCACTTGATTTTGGTCTATAATGTCA
>DATHFS010000286.1:0-10436 GCA_035317975.1 Cyclobacteriaceae bacterium
AGGTGCTGCTGGCATTCCAGTACCACCCTGGTGCCGTCGCCTTTGGTGACTTCCAGGGAATCCAGAATGTTGGGCAGTTTGGTACCGGGTTCATCAAATGCAACATCCACAACGGGACCAATTACCTGTGTGATTTTACCAATGTTCGCCATGGGACTGTGATTCTTATGATTTTAATGATTTGAATGAAATGCTGATTCTGGACCGTGATTTTTGTGATTTTAATGAAGGACTGATTCCTGGCTGTGATTAACAACAAGGCGGGAAAAAATCCGAGCGCAAAAGTAATGGTTTCAGGCGCATTGCCAAAGTATCTTTTTTAAAAAATACCCCTTGAAAAGCTGGTGATCGGTGATCGGTGATCGGTAATCGGTGGCTTTTACTGAGTTGAACTGTCTGCCCTTACCTTACTATTTTTTGAAAACATTGACCTTGCATTTTGCCGAATCAACAACGCCTTGCCTGAAACTAACTACCATTCTAAAACATACCGATCACCGACTTTTCTTAACTCAACATCCAAATGAAAGACTACCTACATTCTAGAACTGTCCGATCACTGATCACCGACTTCACGCACTTTTCAATTCAATCCGGAATGTCGTGCCCTGGCTTTCGTCGGAGGATTTTACAAAAATTTTGCCTTCATGGTATAATTCGATGATCCTCTTAGCCAAGGCAAGTCCCAATCCCCACCCTCGCTTCTTGGTAGTAAACCCGGGCCGGAAGACATTCGTCATATTGGCCTTCGGGATCCCTTTTCCGGTATCCGAAATATCGATAAATACCTTGCTGTCACTTCCTCTGAGAATCTTTATCGCAATGGTGCCGGTACTGCCCATCGCGTCGACTGCATTCTTGCAAAGGTTTTCCAATACCCATTCAAAAAGGGGGGCGTGAACTTTTGCCCGAATGGTCTCGGACAAGGTGTACACTTCAAAATTGATTTTGGAAGACACACGGGGTTGCAGGTAGCCCACCACGTTATTGATGAGGCTATAGACATTCTCGTCTTTCAAGGTAGGAGTGGAACCAATACTGGAGAAACGCTCGGTTACCACGCGCAGCTTTCTTATGTCCTTGTCCAGTTCATCGACAATACCTTTGTTCTTCGTCTCCGGATCGTCGCGCAAGACCTCAATCCATGCCATCAGCGAGGAAAGGGGAGTGCCGAGTTGATGGGCGGTTTCTTTCGCCAACCCAACCCAAACGCGGTTTTGTTCTGCTACTTTGGAATAATTAAATGCCAGGTAAGAGATGAAGCCAAAGATGGCAATCACGGATAACTGGACGAACGGATAAGCAATGAGTTGAGTCAGCAGAAATGAGTTTTTATAATAAACATATTGCTTCCCGAAAATTTCCCCCGTCGTGGGATCCTTTAAGATGATTTCAATGGGAGGAAAGGCCCTTTTCATTTCAGTCACTTCCTGTTTGAGTACGTCATTCCTCTTTTTTTCGCTCCAGGACGGATCAATATCAATGTTGTTGTAGAAATTGAATTCTCCTTTCTCATTCATCAGGATGGTGGGAATGGACGTATTTTTCTTAATGATTTCCTCGGTTACAAAAAGGATGTCTTCGTTCGATTGATAGGTATATTCCAATGCGCGGGCATAGAGTTTCATCTGGTTCTTTTCACGCTCTTTTAGCTGATCGACCAGAATGTTGGTATAGTAGATGGAGCCAATGCTAATGACAGTAGAGACTGCCAGGATGATCCACTTCAGGTTGGCATTATCTTCATAAAATTCCGGAGAGGGAAGCACTGATTTTTTAGCCATGCGTGATGAAGGTAGATAAAAAAACCCGTACACCGCGGGGACCTTGCCACAAAGGCACTAAGACACAAAGGCCTTTTTGTATTAAAATGGCAAAAGCAAACCGCATCACCTGAGTTGGGAACCAAAAACTTAAATCAACTTACACGCAGATCATGAGGATAAACCAAATGGGATATACAAACTTCCATATGCCTTCGTGTCTTTGTGGCGAAAGTAATGTGAGGAATCACCCCCTTTGCAGAAACCACTTTGCCAATACCTTGTAGTTTACTTTCGTACCGCTCATGAGGATTCCAACGCGATAAATCCTCCCGGCGACCCACGTCGTGAAAATAAATCCGGCCACCAGTAAGCTCATCGACAGTGCCAATTGCCAGGGCGGAACCTCGAAGCCGATCCGCCCCATCATTGCGATCGGGGACGTAAACGGAATAATGGAAAGCCAGACACTGACGGTGCCCTGGGGGTCTCTCAGGATAAACATGAACAAACTCAAATAGGATATCAACATGGGAATCGTAATCGGAAACATAAACTGCTGAGCCTCGGCAGGACTATCCACGGCAGAACCTACCGCGGCGAACAGGGCGCCATAAATCAGGTACCCGCCCAGAAAGTAAAACAGAAAAATAAAGATGATGAAGGTCCAGGGAAGGTTGTAGGTTTCGTTGAAGACGTTCATGATCTCCGAATTCATTGCCGTTTGCTGGGCAGCCACCTGACCCGACATCTGCTGCATTGCTTGTTGTTGAGGAGGATCAATCCCAAAATACTGGAAGACGCCGAACGTCAGGGTCGTCATCAGGATAATCCAGATCGTAAACTGCAGCAGGCCGACCGAGGCGAGTCCGATGATCTTGCCCATCATCAACTGAAACGGCTTGACGGAAGAAACGATCACTTCCACTACTTTGCTCGTCTTTTCCTCAATGATGCCTTGCATGATCTGTGCACCATAGATGAAGATGAACATATACATTAGTATACCGCCAGCCATCCCTATGCCAAACAGCACGCCGGAGTTGCTTGACTTTTCCTGCCCCCCTTCGGAAATCTTCACCGTGTTGATGTTCACCTTCGTTTTAAGACTGTCCAGTATTTTCTGGTCAATCCTTAGCTTTTGCATTTTCAGATCCTTTATTTCTCCCTCGAAAAGATTTTCAATTACGCTGATGTCGTCCAGGCTGGGATGAATTCGTGTATAGAGGGTAATCCCTTCCGGTTTGGAAAGTTCAAATGGCGGAATGTAGAGAAGGCCAAAATCATCCGACGCAGTAAAGGCTTTCTTTGCATCCTCCAGGGAACCGGAGAAATTTCTAAAAATATATTTCGACGTATCGGGCACGAAAATCCTGCTCTCATCGATGTAATAGATCACTTCCTTGCTTGCATTTTTTTCCGAGGCCTTAGAAATAAAAACGAGAAGGGCAATGATCGTCGGAAAAATGAGGGGGATGAGGATGGTGGCCACCAGGAACGATTTCTTATGGACGCGATTTAGAAATTCCCGTTCGATAATTAATCCGATCTTATTCATGGTGTTCTCCTTTCACTAAGCTGATGAAAATATCACTCATGGTCGGGATTTTTTCCTGGAAGCTGTGCAGTTCAGTAAGGGGGATCAGGTCGCGGATCAGGTCGTTGGGGCTCCGGGGATCTGTCATCCTGATAGTTGACTTCAGGAGATCGCCTTCCCCCGGCAATTGGCTCAGCAATTCATACGGCCCGCCATTCAGTGAAAATGTGCCGCGATGGTCAATGATGAACGTATTGGATTTGAATTGATCTTTCACCTGCTTTTTGGAGCCTTCCAGAATTTTCCTGGATTTGTCAAGGAGGGCAATATGGTCGCACAGGTCCTCTACGGTTTCCATGCGGTGCGTTGAAAAAATGATTGTACAACCCTTTTTCTTTAAGTCAAGGATTTCCGCCGTGATCAATTGGGCGTTGACGGGATCAAATCCGGAAAAGGGCTCATCCAGAATGATAAGCCTTGGTTCGTGCATGACAGTGCTGATGAACTGAACTTTTTGGGCCATCCCCTTCGAGAGGTCCTCTACTTTTTTATTCCACCAGTCCAGGATCTCAAATTTCTCAAGCCAAACTTTGATGCGTGCCAGGGCATCTTTCCGGCTCATGCCTTTGAGTCGTGCCAGGTAAACCAGTTGTTCCCCTACTTTCAACTTCTTATACAAGCCACGCTCCTCCGGTAAATAACCGATGACGCCGATGTGATTCGAATGGAGTTTCTCCCCAAAGATCAGGATCTCTCCTTCATCGGAATTAATAATCTGATTGATAATCCGGATCAGGGTGGTTTTTCCCGCTCCATTGGGTCCCAACAAACCGTAGATGGTCTGTTCCGGGATAGTGAAACTTACCTTGTCGAGGGCGACGTGCTGGGCATACCGTTTGGTGATCCCCCGGGCTACTAGTGCATCCACGTTCAAGGTTGGTTTATGGTGGCGTCAGGAACAAAAATAAGGAGAGAACAACACCAATCAAGAATAATTTTCCGGAAGGGAAACGGACTACTTTTCCCTGAATGTGATTTTGCCCATGGCCACCTCCAGGTCAAAGGTCAGGCTATTTTTTGGATGGTTTTGGTAGGCCGTGTTGGCAAAGGTATTTTGACCAATTCTTTTCAAACTTTTAGAAAGATTGACACTGCAGAGCCAGGAATCATTAATCTTCACCAATACCGGCACGTCTTCATCGGGTAACGTGACGACCAGGTTGCCAGCGCCTACACTTCCTTTAATTTCGTTGCTCACGACCGGTCGGTCACTGAAGTCGAGCAGCATATTTCCAAACCCGACTTCCGCCACGACTACCCGTGTGCGGGCCAGGTTAATTTGCCTTACATTGACGGAACCCATATCCACCTTCACAAAAAAGGTGTCCATTTCCACCGTGTTTTCGATGCCCGAATTGTACGACACCAGAACATCAGAACTCCCGGTGTTGATTTTTAATTTTTCTATGGCTAATCCCGATAAGTCGATGTTGGCATTTCCCAGGCCATACGTCAAATCCAGGGAGTAGGGCTTGTCGTTGGTGAGATACACCTTCCAGAATTTGTCAGACGTTTTCTCTTCACTGCCGAAAACCCGATAGGAAATCTTTTGGCCAACGCCTTTCTGGCCTTCTTGTTCCAGCGCTAATTTGACCATACAGGTCCTGCCTTTGAGTTCGTTGCTAAACGTATGGTTGTATTCCTGAAGATCCTGATTGCTGTAGATGTCGAGCAAATCGGAATTTTCACTGGGACGGATGAAACAATTGCCGGTTTTAGCTTTCAGGCACAGTTCTACCCGCTCACAATGCTCCTGGGTTTCAACCGTGAATTGCTTTTTAATTTGCCCTAAAACCCCGCCGGCTACCCCGCAGCCCAACACCACCAGTGAAAAAAATCTTACCATGCCTTCTTCTTACGCTTAGGTCTCTTAAATGTTTCTCTGATGTAAGAAACAACACAAGATTGCCAAAAAATCGACAACCCCAATAGGCTTTATACGGGTGGGGGACGGAATAGTTTTAGAAAGCCGGGGAATTCAAGGCTTTCAAAGCGGTCATTTGGGCTCTTCTAGCCGAAATACTCCTTCATTCGCTCAAAGAAACCTTTGTCATTCTCATCCGGGTTGGGATGAAAGTTGGTCGAATGGCGCAGGCCTTCCAATTTCGCTTTCTCCTCCGGGCTCAGTTTTTTCGGGGTCCACACGTTGACATAAATCAATTGATCGCCAGCACCATAGCCATTGAGGTCTTTTATCCCCTTCCCCCGGAGGCGAAGGATTTTTCCGCTTTGGGTACCGGGATCAATCTTGATCCTCACTTTACCTCCAATGGAAGGTACTTCTACACTGGTGCCCAGTGCGGCATCAATGAAACTAACGTGTAGATCGTAAATGAGATTATTGCCGTCGCGCTTGAGTTCTTTATCTTCCAACTCCTCAATGACAATCAAGAGGTCTCCCGGTATGCCGGCACCGGGGGCTTCGTTCCCTTTGCCCGACATAGAAAGTTGCATGCCATCGCCCACGCCGGCCGGGATTTTAACGCTGATCAGGTCTTCCTTGGAAACCAAGCCTGAGCTGTCTACTCCGGGAGGCCGCTTGTCCAGCATTTGTCCGGCGCCACCGCAGGTTGAGCACGTGGACGTAGAAACCATTTGGCCGAGCATCGTGTTCACTACTTTTCTAACCTGACCGCTGCCCTGGCAAGTGGGGCACGTTCGGAAAGTGACCCCTTCGGCCCGTATCAGTCGATTTACTTTAATTTTTTTCTCGACACCATTTGCAATTTCATCCAGGCTGAGCTTGAGTTTAATGCGCAGGTTGGAGCCTTTGCGCTGGCGCGAGCGCCCGCCCCCTCCAAAGAAACTATCAAACGGATTTCCTTCTCCGAAAATATCTCCAAACTGGCTAAAGATATCTTCCATGTTCATATCATGGCCGCTATAGCCACCGCCGCCACCACCGGGTCGGGCATGACCAAAGCGATCGTACTTGGCGCGCTTGTCGGGGTCGCCCAGCACTTCGTATGCCTCGGCCGCCTCTTTGAATTTTTCTTCCGCTTCCTTGTTGCCTTGGTTTTTATCAGGGTGGAATTGAATGGCTACTTTGCGATAGGCCTTCTTAATTTCTTCCGGTGTAGCTCCTTTTGCCAGGCCCAGTATTTCGTAATAGTCCCTTTTCGTTGACATGGATTACTGATTAATTCCCAACAACAACTTTGGCGTGCCGGATCACTTTATCATTTAAGGTATAGCCTTTCTCCACGACGTCCACAATTTTGCCTTTCAGGTCTTCTTCCGGGGCGGGGACTTGCGTGATGGCATCGTGCAGGTCGGGATTGAAATCGCTGCCTACCTTGGTTTCCATCAGGCCTACGCCGCAGGTCTCTAGTATTTTTTTGAATTTGCTTTGAATGAGGAAGAATCCCTCTGCCCCTTTATCATTTTTATGCTTGAAGGATTTCTCGGCGCGTTCGAAATCATCAATCACGGGCAGCAAAAGGTTGATCAGGTTCTCATTAGCGGATTGGATCATTTCAATCTTCTCTTTGGCCGTGCGCCGCCGGTAGTTATCAAACTCGGCATAAAGTCGCAAATACTTGTCTTTGGCCTCTGTCAAATCGTCCTGGAGCCGCTTAACCTGATCCCTGGGGTCAATGATTTCCTGCTCCTGTTGTTGGGCTGGCGGGACGGCAGATTGGTTTTCCTTGTTTTCCTCTTGTTTTTCCAGCTCTTTATCGGGTTGGACAGTATTTTCCATCATTTTCTTCTTAAAAGGCTGTAGAGGGACAAGAATTTTGCCAAAGAGTGAATTGTGTCATTAAGGCAGTGTTGTTCCAGCTCCTGCTTAAAACAAATTTTTCCAAATCAAATCTTTTAATTCGGGAATCCCCTCGAGTGTGATCGATGAAATGAAGACCGATGAAATAGCGGCGGGCAATTCCTGCCGGATGGCCGTTTTCAATTCCGCGTCAAGCAAGTCGGACTTGGAAATGGCTAGAATCCTTTTCTTATCCAGTAACTCCGGATTGTATTGTTTCAGTTCGGAGAGGAGAATTTCGAATTCCTGCTGAATGTTCCGGGCATCCGCAGGGATCATAAAGAGAAGCAATGAATTTCTTTCTACGTGCCGCAGGAACCGGATACCCAGACCTTTTCCCTCTGCGGCCCCTTCAATGATGCCGGGGATATCCGCCATCACAAAAGATTTGTTGTCGCGATACGATACGACGCCGAGGTTCGGAGTCAGTGTCGTGAACGCGTAGTCAGCAATCTTGGGTTTGGCGGCAGAGACAACCGAGAGCAAGGTTGATTTTCCGGCGTTGGGAAAACCGACTAACCCAACATCGGCCAGCAGTTTGAGTTCAAGAATGATCCACTCTTCTTTTCCGGGTTCTCCGGGCTGGGCGTAATGCGGAGCTTGTTTTGTAGCCGTGGCAAAATAGGCATTGCCTTTTCCCCCTCTTCCTCCCGGGCTCAAAATCGCTTCCTGTCCATCTTCATTGATTTCACAAACTACCTCCTGGGTCTCGGCTCTTCGTGCGATCGTTCCCAGAGGCACGTCGACGATCTCATCTTTACCAAATGCACCGGTCATATTTTGCCCTTCTCCACCATGACCGTGTTCCGCCCGGATATGTTTGCGAAATTTCAAGTGGAGAAGCGTCCAGAGTTGAGCATTTCCTTTTAAAATAACGTGGCCTCCGCGTCCTCCATCCCCGCCATCCGGGCCACCTTTTTCAATAAACTTTTCACGGTGAAAATGCGAACATCCCGCTCCACCGTTTCCCGATCTGGAGTTGAATTTGACATAGTCTATAAAGTTGGGATTGGACATGGGCAGTTTCAGGGTTTCAGGTTCCAGGTTCGGCAGGCTTAAAACCTGAAACCTGGAACTTGAAACTTTGTACTTTAAACTTTTTGCTTTTTATCAAGGTGGGCACAAATGGCATCAAAGATCTCATCGATCGCACCGATACCGTGAATGGTGTGCAGCCTTCCTTGCTTTTTGTAGTAAGGCAACACATGAATTGTCTTGCTAAAGTATTCGGTAATTCTTTTGTTGAGTTTTTCTTCCTGATCGTCGGGGCGATTTTCCACAGTCCTTCGCTTGGCAATCCTGGCCCGGAGCTCTTCTTCGGTTACGTCCAGGGCAATGACATGATGAATAGCGGACCCGTTGTTCTTCATGAATTGATCGAGCGCTTCGGCCTGCGCTACGGTCCGGGGGAACCCGTCAAACAGGAAACCTTTTGCTTGCGGATTTTTATCCAACTCCTCCTTCAGCATAGCGATGGTAATTTCATCGGGGACGAGCGCGCCGCTATTCATGATCTCCTTTACCCGTTTGCCCAGGGCCGTGTCATTCTTGGTGTGCCATCGGAAAAGGTCGCCTGTGGAAATATGAACAAAACCATATTTCCTGATCAACTTTTCGCTTTGTGTTCCCTTACCTGCTCCCGGAGGGCCAAAGAGTACAAGATTTACCATAGTGGAAAGGATTTTTTTGAAACGAACTGCGAAGGTAATTAATGGATAGGCGAATTTCTAATACGCCAGGGGATCCATTGGACAGCGCGTGGCACTATGGCTGGACGATCTGCTTGTAGAGATCCCTGTAATTCCGGCCCAAGCCATCGTAATCCAGCCCATATCCTACAACAAACTCTTCCTCCAGCTCAAAACCGACGTACTTCACTTCGATATTTTTTTCCCGCGCTATTTTTTTTCTCAGGAGGGATACGGCTTCCACCGACTTAGCTCCCCGGTCGCGAAGTTCAAGCATAATTTTCTCGAGGGTCATCCCCGAATCGACGATGTCCTCGACGATGAGGATGTCCTGGTTGAACAGACTTTCTTCATGGCCGACGAGGGTCTTTAATTGTCCCGTGCTTTGCGTTCCCTGGTAGGACGAGATCTTTACGAACGATACCCGGCACGGGACGGTGATTTCCTTTATCAGGTCGGAAGCAAACATGAATGCACCATTGAGAATGGGCAGGAGCACCGGTGTCTTGCCTTTGTAGTCTTCACTGATCTGAGCGGCCAACTCCGTTACTTTTTCTTCAATTTTTATTTGACTAATAAACTTTTTAAACGTGACGTCCTTTATTTTCATAGTAAGTGGGTGCTATAGTAGTCTTGAGTCCCCGGTCTCTTGAGTTGGGGACAGCGATGACTTAATTGTTATTATCTACTCAAGACCAGGGATCAAGACTCAGGACTTCTTCAAAACGAGTCATCCGGAGCAAACTCGTTCTTCCGGTGCATCCATTGCCCTTGTGTAAAGTCGGGAAAGGTAACACTTTGGCCGCCCAACAAAATGGAATTCTCAGACAACGGTGTTATCGCACTCCAGGTGACCGCATCATAAACATCCTGTGGTGTGTTTGTTTTCCTTTTTACCGATTCAATAAAGGCATTCAAAACAAACCAGTCCATGCCGCCATGACCGGCACCGGCCGCATCGTTGCCATACTTTTTCCAAAGCGGATGGTCGTATTGGGTAAACCAGGTGGCTGTATCCTCCCAATCATCGTGCTTTTTACTTTTGCCCTCAATGTATATCGACTTGTTCAGGTCCATCCAGATTCCTTTCGTGCCCTGCACCCGGAAGCCAAGGGAATAAGGCCGGGGGAGGTTGGTGTCGTGCTGAAGTAAAACGGTTTCGTCATTGGCTGTTCGGATCATCGTCGTCACCACATCGCCAAGTTTGAAATTGACTTTTGCATTCGGATGATTTTCACCGCCGATTTTGACTACGTAGTCATGCAAGCCTCGTGACTTGGTGGAATAGGAAACGAGTTCGGTAAACCGGTTCCCTCGGTTGATGTTAAGTATCATCGCTATTGGTCCGACGCCATGCGTAGGGTACAGGTCTCCGTTGCGATTGACCGAATGTTGTGTTCGCCATTGAGCCTCTGAAAATCCCTTCTCGCCAAACTCGGCGCCGACGCCCGGATTGGTCTTACCATCGTTGAATTTAATCCCACGAAGATCGTGCTGATAACCGCCTTGCAGGTGAACCAGCTCTCCAAAGATCCCTTGCCGTACCATGTTCATCACAGCCATGACATCGCGCCGGTAGCAAACGTTCTCCAGCATCATCAGCGGCATGCCGGTGCGCTCGCTGGTTT
>DATHFS010000287.1:0-3037 GCA_035317975.1 Cyclobacteriaceae bacterium
TGTACATCAGGGTACTGCATGCCAATTTCCTGAACTACTTCCCTCCATAGCCTCGAGCTTTCAAGGACATTAGCCTTGTCGACGCTGGTCACTTTTTTCTTCCGGGTCCGGGCGGCCTGGAACGCTTTGTGGGCAATACGCTCGATCTCAAAGCGCTGGTAGATCATGACGTCATAAGCAGTGTTCCCTCCGTCTTTCCTGCCTTTCTCACCAAAGTACACGTCGCCGGTCAGCTCACGGAAGAACAGGATGTCGGATCCTTTCAGGATCTCCGATTTGATACTGGAAGATTCCAGCAGCTCGTCAAAAAGTTTGATGGGGCGCAGGTTGGCATAGAGCCCCAGCTCTTTGCGCATCTTTAGTAAGCCTTGTTCAGGTCTTACTTTCAGAGTAGGATCATTATCGTATTTGGGATGGCCGACGGCGCCGAATAAGATGGCATCGCAGTTTCTGAGTTGACGGAGTGTTTCTTCGGGCAGCGGACTGCCGGTGGCTTCAATTGCATCGTGACCGATCAAGGCTTCATCAAATGTGAATTGATGATCGAACATTCCGGCAATTTTTTCCAATATCTTTTTTCCTTCGGCTGTTACTTCCTTGCCGATGCCGTCGCCGGGGAGTATGGTTATCTTCTTTTTCAAATCGATGAATGGGCTAGATCAAATTCGTTAACTTCTTTCTTCAGGCTTAATAGATAATCAATGTCGTCGTAGCCATTGATCATGCAATCCTTTTTGTAGGGATTGATTTCGAAGTTCTCTTTCCGGCCATCGACTTCCACGATTTGCTTTTCCAGGTCAACCGTGATCACCGTCGTTGGCTTCTGTTGAAGTGTGTCGAAAAGGGTTTTCAAAAACCGGTCGGATACGACTACCGGCAGCAGCCCGTTGTTGAGGGCATTGTTTTTAAAGATGTCGGCAAAGAAACTGGAAATGACCACCCGGAATCCGTAATCGTAAATTGCCCATGCTGCATGCTCCCGGCTGCTGCCGGAGCCAAAGTTTTTGCCGGCCGCCAGAATTTGTCCGGACCAGGTCGCGTTGTTGAGAACAAAATCCTTGACGGGCTTGCCTGCCGGGTCGTAACGCCAGTCGCGGAAGAGATTATCGCCGAAGCCTTCGCGTGTCGTCGCTTTTAAAAAGCGGGCGGGGATGATCTGATCGGTGTCGATGTTCTCCGAGGGGAGGGGGACTACCTGCGATTTTAGTGTTGTGAATTTGTCTTTGCTCATAAAACCATTTCTCTTACATCCGTTACTCTTCCCGTTATCGCGGCGGCTGCAGCGCTCAGGGGGCTGGCCAGAAATGTTCTCGACTGCGGACCTTGCCGTCCTTCGAAGTTCCGGTTGGAGGTGGAGATGCAATATTTTCCAGGCGGTACTTTGTCTTCGTTCATCCCCAGGCAAGCCGAACAGCCGGGACTCCGTAATTCAAACCCGGCGGTCTCAAAAATTTTATCCAGGCCCTCTTTCCTGGCTTGTTCCTCCACTTGTTTTGATCCCGGGATAATCCACACTTCCACATTAGATGCTTTCTTTTTTCCTTTCACCATAGTGGCTACCAGGCGAAGGTCTTCGATGCGGGCGTTGGTACAACTTCCGATAAACACATAATCGATCGCCTTGCCGAGTAACGTTGTGCCGGGCTCCAGGCCCATGTAGTCAAGCGATTTTTTAAAGGAAGCTTGTTCGCTGATCTCTTTCAGTTCTGCCAGCGTTGGTATACGGTCTGTTACCTTCATCCCCATTCCTGGGTTGGTACCATACGTGATCATCGGGGCGATGTCCGCTGCATCGAACGTCAGCACTTTATCATACCGGGCGCCGTCATCCGTTCTCAGTTTTTTCCAATGTTCAATGGCCTGATCGAATGCGCTTCCCTGGGGAGCGAATTTCCTTCCCTTGATATAGGTAAAGGTTGTTTCATCGGGGGCAATCAATCCGCCACGCGCGCCCATCTCGATGCTCATGTTGCAAATGGTCATGCGTGCCTCCATCGACAACTTGCGGATGGTGTCGCCGGTGTATTCAACAAAATAACCTGTTGCGCCGCTGGCAGAGATTTTTGAGATGATGTAGAGTATGATGTCTTTGCTCACCACCCCCTTGCCCAGGGTACCATTGATTTCAATCTTCATGGTTTTAGCCTTGTACTGAAGGACGCACTGTGTACCCAGCACCTGCTCTACTTCGCTGGTGCCGATACCGAAGGCGATGTTGCCAAACGCGCCGTGAGTAGAAGTATGACTGTCGCCGCACACGATCGTCATGCCCGGCAACGTCAATCCCAGCTCCGGCCCGATAATGTGTACGATGCCTTGAAAAGGATGGCCAAGATCGTATAATTCAATTCCAAAATCCTTGCAGTTCGTTCTGAGCGTTTCAACCTGACGACGTGAGAGGGCTTCTTTGATCGGCAGATGCTGGTCTTTGGTGGGCACGTTGTGATCGGCCGTAGCAGTTGTTCGCTTCGTATTAAAGACTCCGATTCCGCGCTTGCGCAATCCATCAAATGCCTGCGGGCTGGTCACTTCATGAATAAAATGACGGTCAATGAAGAGGGCATCCGGATAACCGTCGGCACGCTTCACCACGTGGCTGTCCCAGATCTTTTCAAAAATTGTTTTCGGTTCCAAAATCACAACAACTGTTAGTTTGTCTTTACCCCTTTTAAAGCGAAATCGCCCTGCAAAAACTGATTTTTTGCAGGGCGGTTTGAGAATTTTTATTCCTTACGAATATCAGGAATTTTTGCAGCAACGCGGATGAATTCGGTAAAAATATTTCATAAGCCAATCAATTATCCAACTAACACTCGTAAGTACTAAACCAAATATTCGAACAAGTTTTCGTTTTGATTAATCTCTGTATAGTTCAACTTGTAGTGATTCATCCGCCCGATGAGCAGACCGAAATCTTCTCTTGATTTCACCTCAATGCCGATCAGCGCCGGACCCGTTTCCTTGTTGTGCTTCTGAATGAACTCGAACCGCACGATGTCATCGGTCGGCCCGAGGATGTGATTGACGAATTCCTTCA
>DATHFS010000288.1:0-2451 GCA_035317975.1 Cyclobacteriaceae bacterium
ATTCAAAAATTAATAAGACCAGAATTTTTCTCATGCTATTTTTGTCTCGTAACAACTTATTCATTTTATCTGATTCCCTATGGCATGCACACCCCGCCTACGCTGAGACAGCTTCCGCCTTCGCCGTGACGCCTTCGGCGGACAGGTCCGCGGGCAGGCGGGGTCGTGTTTTTCGGCATGACATGTCAATAAACGAGCAGGCCAGGCCCCGCGCTCCAGCTTTCATTTTCAAAACTTGTTTTTTAGATTTTGTGCTTTCTCTATATTCTTTGTGCTTGCTTCACTTCTGCCCAGCCGAAAACTGCTGCATTCATCTGCGTTAATCTGCGAGATCTGCGGGAAACATCGTTCTAAAGATGACCCAGCACTATTTCCTCATTCAGAGCGAGATACTTTTTTTGTAAAATCATAGCCACGCCGCTTGTCAATTTCACTTCTGCTGCGATTCTGATACGCCGTAAGTTCTTCCAATCCATATTGTTTGGCCAGCGCGCGGGCGGATACGCCCGGTTTTTTCGCCCTCAACACAAACCATTGTTCGCGGTTCATAAATACTTCCTGCTCTACTTCATCACCATGCGCCTTTAACAATTCATCCCGTTTTTTTATGTTAAAATTCTCATGATAAATTGAACGATCCAGGTCAAGCGTGATCCTCGCCACGGTGATGTTATCACTTTTCTCATCCAGGATCCGTTCGCCGGTAATGTCATACACCTGACAATCTTTCGTGTAGGTGCTCGTGACGATGTAGTAGTGATGCATGATAGCATAGGCCTGCAATTGTGATCCCGCTGAATAGG
This sequence comes from Cyclobacteriaceae bacterium, assembly GCA_035317975.1. Lineage (GTDB taxonomy): Bacteria > Bacteroidota > Bacteroidia > Cytophagales > Cyclobacteriaceae > ELB16-189. The sequence continues at coordinate 804 of DATHFS010000288.1, forward strand.
CGCTTGGCCAGAAAACAATTTCCGCCCCCTTGTCCCGTAAAGCTTGCCATACTTCCGGAAAGTTCGAGTCAAAACAGATCGCAACACCAATCCGGCCGAAATCGGTGTCATACACCATCTGTCCATTTGCTCCCGGGCTAACCGGCCCTGCTTTCAGGTCAAATTCGGCCCAGTAAGGATAGACCTTATCATAACCGAAAACGACTTTGCCTTCCCGGTCGATCAGTATTGCACGGTTGTAGCGAGCTTTTCCTTCCTTCAAATCGATCGGCGAGAGAATATACGTGTGGTATTTTTTAGCCAGCTTCGACAGGGTTGTTATGGTTTCTCCATCGATGGTTTCAGGTTGGATCTGCCCGCGCCATGTCTCAGGCAAGACAATGAAATCGGTTCCCTTTGCCGCTTCCTCATCAACAATTTTTATTACCTCGGCAAAATTCCCGTTCTTAAAAGCGAGACTTACCACCCTGACCGGCCGGCCTATTTTTTCCGTGGCCTTCATTTCAAACGCACTCAAAAAGAAAAGGCAGGTCAATAAAACTACCGCTGATGCGTACTTTATTGATTTTGTTTTTTTTGTTTTCATTTTCTTTTTTTTAATGATGTCGTGTAACACTATTCTTTATAACAATTCTCATTTCAAAATCGATCATTTTTTCCGTCCTCACCCAGGCCCCTCTCCCCACCGAAGCTGTCTCAGCGCAGGTGGGGAGAGGGGGATTCCGGTAAAGGACGAAGGTGTGTTACAGCGAATCAAAAAAACCACACTATTGAGTAGCCGCTCCATTGGACTCTATAGGCCAATATGGGTTTTGATAGATTGTCTGTCCGGGATTTCCTGCGTCCGTCGTTGATAGCTGAAACGCCTGAAATCCAATAGGCTCTAAATAGTAGGCCTGACTCCAATTCCAACCATTATAAAGCAGATTAGACGTACTCGTTCTATACGGGTAAAGGTATACGCCATCATTTGGACTGGATACGTTCGCGTTGTTAGGCCCGAAATTAATAATTGGATATTGTTTAGGGTAATGCTTCCACGCATTGTCCCAGAGATTGAATCCCATCGGCTGATAATTTTTTGCCATATCATACGCTCTCCACCGCTTCATGTCCATCCAACGGAATCCTTCAGGGAGTCCAAAATCTTCTGCATAAAATTCACTGAGGCGTTCCCTGCGAATGTTATACGTTGTGGCATCCACGAATGACGTTCCGGAATACCGCATCAAATTCGTTTCCTGGGTAAGGTCTGTATTGGCAATTGTTTTTTGAAAATCCGGATCAACACCGGCCCGTATGCGCAGTTTTTGCCAATATCCTGCCGCCGTACTATTGATACTTCCTTCTTTAAGGTAGGAGGCTTCGAGATAGTTTAAGTAAGCCTCAGCAGCCCGGAAAACCGGATAATTTGCCTGTCCGTCAGAATTTCCAAAGTCTTTTATATCAGCGTAGGGGTAATATTTGCGAGGCATATATCCTGTCTTCGCCTGGTTGATCGCTCCAAACGTAATGGGGGGATAGCCCCACAATCCACCTCCATCGGTAGCGTTTACACCATTGATGGGGGGCTCCAGGTAGGCGTTGGATTGTACCGGCTTATCAACAAACCGAACATCTTTCTCACCATCGATGAACAATTGTAAAC
>DATHFS010000289.1:0-3730 GCA_035317975.1 Cyclobacteriaceae bacterium
TAGTTCTGGGGCGCATAGGAAGATAGAAATGCGTATTCAACCGGATGTTCTGGATTGCGATCGTAAGGACTGATTATTTTGTCGTTACCCATTACGCCATAGGAACCGCGTATTTTCAAGAAGTTAATAAAGCTCACATTGCTTGAGAAGAAATCCTCGTTGGAGATATTCCATCCTAACAAGAGCCCTGGGAAAAGACCAAACCGGTGGGACCCTGGAAAAAATGAGGACCCATCCCGTCTCCACAGGAACTCTGCCAGGTATTTCTCTTTGTAGTTGTAGGTAACACGTCCATACATTCCCAACCGGGCGCGGTTGTAAGAGTTGGCTGGATCATTGCCTCCCGAAATGAGTTGTGTCGGTCCGCCGAAAAATGGCTGATCAATGGCGGTTGAAATATATTCCCTCCGATAAAGCCACAAGTAGTCAGCGGTAAACGTCTCGCGTGTTATGCCAGCCAGGATCCCAATGTTATGGCTTCCCACCGTTCGGTCGTAGTTCAATAGTGCGGTCAGGTTCGTATTGAATTTTGTTCCTACGGATTGTGTAAGCCTGGCATCGCTGAAAGTCGAGCGAAGCGCCTTGTTGAGCAACGGAGTTACACCATCCGCTTCGTACGTCTTCTTATCCCACATATACAAGTACCAGGGAGTCTCCCATTTTTTATCCCGGTTAATTGATTTATCTGCCGAACCCATTAACGTTAACTTCAATCCTTCCACCCACGGATTAGTCAATTCAATTTTGCCGTTGGTTTGCAGATAGTCGGTGGGATTATTTTCATAGCCTGTGGCATTGGTGGTGATGACGTAGGGATTCTGCCCGTTCTCGATATCAGGACCGGGTAAACCATTGGGCCATATTTCCGGCTCCGTCGGCCGGCCCCGCATGAGCATCCTGAAAATAGATCCTGCTGACTGGGTTGGAAAATGCCGGGACTCTTCACGGGCCATGATGCCCAATTGCGTGTTGATATACTTATTTATCCTGGCATCCACATTGATACGGAAATTATACTGCTTATAGCTAGTAGCTGAGTTTTTATAGTAGCCATCCTGACTGACGTATCCTATGGAGGCGAGGTACTTCACGTTATCCGAACCTCCGCGGATTTGTATGTTATGCCGGGCCTGGGGAGACCATGTTTTGAAAGCGGTCTTAAACCAGTCCGTGTTGGGATGGCCCCAGGGATCGCTGCCGTCTTTATATTTTTGCACATCACCGGGACTATAATTTGCATTTACCGTTGTTCCCGTGCTGGGTGATGTGAACGTGCCATTTTGTTGAATACCGGCCCAGGCCGCAGACCATTCACCGGAGGGAATTGTTTTGTAAATGGGAATTTCATTCATGATTGCCGCATATTCCGGGGCATTCGCCATCTTCGGAATACGTGTAGGTTGCGACCAGCCCTGGTTAAAATCGTATGTGATCTGTGGTGCGCCCGATTTACCGCGCTTTGTTGTTATCAATATCACCCCATTGGCTGCCTGCGCACCGTAGATGGCAGATGACGCATCTTTTAAGACGGAAATCGATTCTACATCCTGGGGACTCAACCGGCCAAGACCACCATCGCGACCGGGGATACCGTCAATAACGATCAAGGGAGAAGTATCCCCGATTGTATTGACTCCGCGAATTCTGATCGTTGATTGATCATACCCCGGCTCACCACTGGGCTGAACTGCAACAACACCGGCCAGCCGGCCGGCAAAGGAATTGGAAAGGTCAACGGCAGGTGATTTTTGCAGTTCCGAGCCGTTGACCGCTACAACCGAACCGGTAACCGTTACTTTCCTCTGTTCTCCGTACCCGACTACCACAATTTCCGACAGTGTTTTAGTATCCGGGATGAGCTGAACATCAAGTGTAGCCCGGTTACTAACAGGAATTTCCTGTGTGGCATAACCAATGAATGAAAAGACTAAAGTCGAATTCTCACTGCCGACCAGTAAGGTATACTTCCCGTCTGCATCGGTTGCCGTTCCGTTCGTTGTTCCTTTTTCAATCACGTTCACACCCGGTATGGCCGCGCCTGCCTGGTCAGTTATTCTTCCGCTTACCTGTATTGCCGGAAATTCTCCCGAGGATACCATGTCCTCCGTTTCCGTTTCTTTGGCTATCGCCGTGAGAATGATCTGCTTTCCGACTACTTCATATCCGATGGATGCCTCCAATACCTGGTTTAGAATATCCCCTAACTGCGTGTCGGTAACACTCATGGTTACTCTCGGGATATTTCTTAACAAATAGGGCCTGTAGGTAAAGTTCACCCCCATTTTCTCCTGGAGTTCGGAGAGGACATCTTTCACTTTTGCATTTTCGAACCGGACGGTGATTTTACGCTCTAAAACCCCCTGCCCACTGGAATCGAGCGCAGACGCGCAAACTATGGTCACCGAGGTCAGCAGCATGTGAATCAGGGTGATTTTCATAATAAATAGCAATGTCTTGCTACTTGGTTTAGGTTTTTTCTTCATAAATTGAGAATGTTTTTGTTTTGAAAAACGGCAAAAACTGGGTGCTGCGTGGAATGAACACGCTGCATGACGGGCCAATGATGCGTTGAACATTGTTGGCCCATTTTTTTGGTATGCTAGTACTTTATTATCATAGGCAAAGGGGTAAGGGTTACAGTTTTATTCACAACCACGACTTTTAATAATGATCACAGCATCGTCCACGACGTATTCTGCCTTTATCGCTTTACAGATCACTTCAATCCGCTGGTACAACCCTTCGTCCGACATGGCGGTGGTCAGCGTGCATTTCCTGAGCGCCTCCTCATCGTACTCGATGTCAATGCCATAATTTTCTTCCAGCACTTTGAATATTTTTGCTACCGGTACTTCGTCGAAACTCATTTTGAACAGCTTGGATCGGGGAAGAATAATTTGCGGGTTTTCGACAAGTTGTTTCACCACCTTCTCATTGCGCCGGTCATAAACCATTTGCTGGTTCGGGGATAAAATAACAGCCCTATCGGGATGGCTGGCTCGCGCTGTTCTTTCCCGGCGGGGATTAGGGTAGACCGATACCTTGCCGCTCTTTACGGCTACCGTTATGTCCTTGTCCTGTTCATAGGCTTTGATCGTAAAGCTCGTTCCCAAGACCTGCGTCACGACTTCATTGGAATAAACCAGGAACGGCCGGTGTGTATCGCGCTTTACAGTAAAGAAAGCCTCGCCGCTGAGGTACACTTCCCTTCTTTGGGCGGAAAATTTTTTAACAAACCGTATTTCACTTTTCGGTTCCAGAACTACCCGACTCCCATCCTCAAGCGTGATTTCCGATGGACTGGTTTTACTATTTGATATCCGCGTGAAGGTTCCATCAAATTGAGGGCGCTCATCCCCGGATGCAACATTTTGGTTGACCAACGTACGATCATGTACAGCCCTATAGACGCCCAGGCCAGCCATCGTGAGTAACAAAATAGCGGCCGCAATCCGCGTCAAATAAAATGTAAAACTTCTTTCAGGATCGGACGACCCCGGGTTAATTTTCGACCACAGGTTTGCTTCGAGAGAATCTTTATCGTCACTTTTTAATCGCTCCTGCCAGGGACCGCCAATATTGTCATACCAGGCCCGGACGAGCTTTTCTTCCTCCGGGCTGCATTCTCCTCTGGAAAACTTGTCCAACAGCTCCTTGAATTCTTGGGATTTCATAATAACTAAAGACACGTAACCCCCTCCCTATCCCTAAAGGTGTTTCCGCAAAAGAT
>DATHFS010000290.1:0-2167 GCA_035317975.1 Cyclobacteriaceae bacterium
CCGCCTCTATTTATGGTGCACGCGCTGCCAATGGTGTCGTCCTGATCACAACAAAAAGAGGGAAAGCCAATACACCCGTGATCAGCTTTACTGCTTATACAGGCTTTTCGAAGCTTCGTAAACCAATCGATGTATTAAATACGTCTCAGTACCGGGCCTTGATGGACGAAATTCTTGGCCCAGGAACGGTGGACCCAGCCATTACAACCAACACCAATTGGAACAAGGAGGTTTTTGGGACCGGAAAAATTCAGAGTTACCAACTGGCATTCTCCGGTGGAACGGATAAGTCCCGCTACCGGATTTCTGGAAATTACTTATCCAACGATGGAATCGTCAAGCCAGCAAAATTAGATCGCTATTCCCTTCGCCTGAATCTGGACAACGAGGTAAAAAGCTGGCTCCGGTTTACGACCAATGTGAATGTGTTGAGTACCACGACAAAAGATACCCCCGATAATTTGAGTTCAGGCAGGGGCGGAGTGATCATGAGTGCATTGAACACACCTCCTTTCCTAACTGTGTACAAAAATGACGGGAGCGGACAATTTGCGCCGAACCCTTTTCAGCCCTCGTGGGAAAACCCCATCGCTTACATGTATGGACCAAATCAAAAGGCGGTGGATACACGGATTTTTGGAAATATAGCAGGGGAAGTGGATTTGGTGAAAGGATTGAAATTCAAATCCAATGCCGGGATCGATGCCAACGTACACCAAAATGACTCCTACCTTGATCCAAACCGAACGGTCTATGGACGCCAGCAGAATGGAATGGGTAATGCCGATAAGAAAAATTCCAATACTTTTTTGTGGGAAAACACACTGAATTATTCCAGGGCCATCCAAAAACATACTTTCTCCGTTCTGGCGGGAAGCAGCATTCAAAAGAACACGACTAATGAATCTTACCTTTCGGGCAGCGATTTTCCAGCCGATGCGAGCGTGCAAACCCTGAATGCGGCCAACATTATTACGGGGTATACGGATGTTCAGCAGTGGTCATTAGAGTCTTTTTTTGGAAGGGCGATGTATGATTATGATGGAAAGTACCTGTTCACCGGTAGTTTTCGCCGAGACGGGTCATCTAAATTAGCAAACCATTGGGGCACGATGCCGTCCTTCTCCGCTGGCTGGCGTGTTTCATCGGAACCTTTTATGCAAAATGCCAAGTTCATTGACGATCTGAAGATCCGTGGCGGATGGGGCCGCAATGGCAACCAGGAAGGCATTAAAAATTATGCGCGATACGGCCTGATCGATTATACGAGGAGATTGCCGACAACGCCGGTTCTTTCCGGGCCGGCCGCTTCGCAAACAACCTATGGCAATCCTAACCTGAGGTGGGAAACTACTGAACAAACGAACGTGGGGATTGACCTTTCAATTTTAGAATCACGGGTTAATTTTACCTTTGACGCTTATTTGAAAAAGACATCGGGTGTGCTGCTGGAGGTTCAATTGCCCAGTACACTGCCCATCACCAGCATTCAAACGAATGGAGGGTCCATTGAAAACAAGGGTATTGAGATGAACATATCCACTGTAAATGTTGACCGTGCGCTCAAATGGAATACGAATTTTAACATTTCTTTTAACAGAAATAAAGTAACGAAACTGAGTTATACAAGTGTTTACTATTATGGACACACGTACAGTAATAACCAGGACGTCGCTATCGTGAAAGAGGGCTTGCCGCTCGGAAGTTTCTTCGGGTATGTAGCGGACGGTGTAGATACGGAAACGGGCAATATGAAGTTCAAAGATTTGAACAATGATGGCATCATCAATGCCGCAGACCGCAAAGTGATTGGAAACGGCCAACCAAAATTTATTTACGGCATGACCAACACCCTATCCTATCAGAATTTTGCCCTGAGTATATTCCTGCAAGGCAGTCAGGGCAATCAGATTTACAACGCCTCCCGGATCGACCTGGAAGGAATGTTCGATCATAAGAATCAATCCGTAAAGGTCCTTAACCGTTGGACGCCGACCAACAAGAACACCGACATGCCCAAGGCAGTAGGCGATGGAAGTACGGATAATGTCAGAAACTCTACCCGGTTTGTGGAGAACGGCTCCTATATGAGAGTAAAGGCAATCACTCTGTCCTATAACTTTAAACCTGAACTGTTGAAAGTGATTCGCATCAATAAACTATCCGT
>DATHFS010000291.1:0-5206 GCA_035317975.1 Cyclobacteriaceae bacterium
ACAACCAGGTCTAAAATGGCCTGAAAACGCACAAAATTCCGGCATGCCTTTTTCATTAGTAACGGAAACAAACACTGAAAAAAATGAAAAAATTAACCAGTTTCAATTTCTATAGCGTCCTGATTTCATGGGTCGTGCTGATGTGCGGTACTTCGGTTTATGCGCAACAGCAGGAAACGTCGAATGAGACGAAGTTCACACCTAAGTTCGGTATCAAGGGTGGCGTTAACTTTGCCAATCTCTATGTTGACCACGTTCAGGATGAGCACGTGAAAATCGGCCTGAATGCCGGATTTTATGCGAAGTTGCCTGTTTTCAAGGGACTCTCTATCCAACCCGAATTACTTTATTCGAGTAAAGGTTCTAAGGATACGTATAATAACGTATTGCAGGGTTCCGGAGAATACCGGTTTAATCTGAACTACATCGAGACTCCGCTTCTCATGGTGTTTAATATTACACCCAATTTCAATCTGAACGCAGGGGCGTATGTAGCATATCTTGCTTCCGCTAATGTAAAGAACATGAACAGCGATGGTACGATCAGCGGAGTTAAAGATTTGAATGCAGATAGCTTTAACCGGTTTGATTATGGTTTCGTGGGAGGGTTAGGCATTGATATCGAGAATGTGACCCTCGGTGCGAGGTATAATTATGGAATGCAAAAAATCGGTAAACCGGGTCAATTGTCAGGAGATCTCACAAACAACTCCAAGAATAGTGTAGCCACATTATTTATAGGCTTCGCGTTCTAGTGTCCTCCTGCGTTAGCGTATAAAAACAAAAAAGGGACCCTCCTGATATTTCTCAATCCAACAGGTGAGAGAAACCGTCAGGAGGGTATCTCTATTTTTACAACGCAGGAAAGGTGATGGTAAACGTGGTTCCTTTCTCAATAAATGAGGTTACCTCTATCTCTGCCTTGTGGGATTGAAGGATAGTATGTGTCGTGGCAAGTCCAAGGCCCATTCCCTTGGGCTTGGTGGTAAAATAGGGTTCAAATAATTTGATGGTATTCTCCGGGCTTATTCCGTGTCCGTTATCTTTTATTTGAACCTTGTGAAAGGTCGGCTGCGAAGAAATGGAAATCGTCAGCTCGCCTTTGTTTTCATCCATGGCTTCAATGGCATTAACAATGATATTCAGGAAGGCTATTTTCAATTTTTCCTTATCCAGGAGGGCCTGTGCATCGGAAGGCGGGTAGGAGAAATTTAATTTTACCTTACTCAACTGGATCTGGTCGGCTGCCTTTTCAAGCGCTTCTCTCATAACGACCTGCAGGGGCACGATTTCCAGTTTCATCTTATAATACTGATTCGAATCCATCAATTCATTGATGAGATCGTTGATCCGGGTGCTGTTCCGGTCGATGACATTCAGGAACTCCTGGTTTTCAGTGCTGGTCTCACTCTTCAAATAGCCCAGGGTAAGAATGATATTGTGAAGGGGGTTTCTGATCTCGTGGGCGAGGGTGCGGATGGCCATCCCCTTGGCTTCCATTTTCTCCGATTGCAATTTAATTTCTTCCACTCTTTTTAATATGGAGATATCGTGGATAATCCCCTGAACATAGGGGTTGCCGGTAGGATCCGTTTCCAGTGATGCCGAAAGGATACAGCTTTTCGTGATTTTGTCTTTCGTCAACAATTCTATTTTGTGATCGACTACTTCCTTCTGTTCGTTTAATTTTTCCAGTATTTCTTCTTTTTCAGACCGGTTGACCAGGAGTTCGGAAAGACTTAGGTGAAGTAACTCATCCGGCTGATATCCAAAGAGGTCGGTCGCGGCACTATTTATATTTTTGAAGTCCAGTTGATTACCGGCGATGAATATCGCATCCTTGCTTCGTTCGAAAATCGTCCTGAATTTGCGTTCACTTGCCCTGGATTCCCTGAGCGTGGCGGCCCGTTCCAACGAATAGCGAATGCATCGGTCAAGTTGTTCACTGGATAACTGTGATTTGATCAGGTAATCCACGGCACCGGAGCGCATCGCTTCCAGATCGATCTTTTGGTTTCCCTGGCCGGTGAGCAGGATGATCGGTTCCTTGCATTCGTGCTCCATTGCCTCTTTTAGCAAATCAATGCCGGTTTTTGCCCCCAGGTAATAATCTACGAAGTAAATATCGTGCGTTGCCTGGCGGAGAGCCGTTGATCCCTTCTTGTAATCCGGGCACCAATCAATCTGAAACTTCTGCTGAGGAATGTCTTGAATAAAATCGCTGATGATCCAAAAATCGACTTCGTCATCATCAATAATGAGAATCCGTACGGGAAGGGGTGAAGATACCGCTTGATCCATTTTAAATGTGCTTTCCGGGAAGGATGACGGAGAAGGTCGCTCCTTGCTCAGGTATGCTGGTGGCAAAAATATGTCCCTGGTGATTCGCCACTATTTTTTTGCAAAGGGCCAATCCAATGCCGGCCCCGGGGTACTCAGACTTGCCATGTAACCGGCTAAACATTTGAAATATTTTTGTGGCGTACACTTCTTCAAAGCCGATGCCGTTGTCCTGGATCGTGATAAGAAAATAAGGAACACCGGAATCCAGGTGAAGATTTTGTATTTCGGGTTTCTCCAAAATCCTGCACCGGATAGCAATGACGGGCAACGTATCCGCTTTTCTGAACTTAATCGAATTCAGAAGAATATTCGAAAATAATTGTTTGATCAGGAGAGGAGACGCTTCCACTGTGGGCAATTTTCCGAAATGAATAGTTGTATGGGTTTCCTCAATTTTCAATTCCAGATCGGCTTTGACTTCCTTGAGAAGGCTATTCAGGTCTGTCTTTCTGAATACCTGTCCTTCGTGAGTGATCCGTGAAAACTCCAGTAAGCTATCGATGAGCAATCGCGCATTTTTAGTCGCAACCTTAATCCGTTCGAGATATTTTTTGCCGTCCTCGGGTAATATTTCGTTAAATTTATCTTCCAGCCGGTCACTGAGGGTGGAGATTTTGCGAAGGGGTTCCTGAAGGTCATGAGAGGCAGCATACGCAGAATCCTCCAATTCCTTACTTAAGCGATCCAGTTCGGAATTTTTTCGCTCCAGGTCATCCGCATACTTTCTGAGTTGGGTCACATCACGTGTTGTGCCAACCATCTTTACCCCCTTGCCCGCACTGTTTCGTACAATTTTACCGAAGGATTCCAACAATTTAATTTCTCCATTCCGGTCTTTTATCTCATAACTCCATACATAATTGTCGTCCCCTTTTTTCAGCGTCTCTTTCAGATTTAGTTTGGCTTTTTCAAAACCTTCCAGCGTCAGATGAAGCCGGTATAAATCCTCGTTCACCTTAACCCCGAACCTATCCTGTCCCGGATCATATCCGAAAAGGCGATACATGCCGTCCGTCCAAACGTAGGTTTTATCCACCAGGTCCCACTCCCAGGATCCATGACCTAAAAAATCTTCCCTCTCCATTACCATCCGCTTGTAATGGTCCAGGCTATCCACTAACCGGGTGGATTCCGTAATGTCGTGTGTTATCCCAACGATGTTTTTTATCTCTCCGCGATTGTTATAGATGACCTTTCCCTTGGAGTAGAAAATTTTCTCTCTTTGCACGTTTGTAGTCACCGTGTGCTTGAATTCGACTGTTTTCTCCTGTTTTGACCTGGCCGCGTCAAAAGCAGCTTTTATTTGTTCCCCGTCCCCTGCTACAATGTGATGTTGATAAAAATCCAGCGTGATTGCAGGCGCATACTCATCAGGATTAAAATCCATCAGAATATACATTCCTCTGCTCCATTTGAGAACATCGGTTTCGGGAGTCCAATTCCAGTTGCCAAACTGCAGTAATTCTTCGTTATCCTCGGCGAGTTCCCGCATGACGTCCAGTTCCTGCGCAGAACGAATTTGCTCGTGAATATCCCGCGCAACCAAGAGCAACGAAGCTACTTCGCCATCCTGGTCGCGCCTCAGAATCTTACCCATAACCTGAAAATGCATCCAATCTCCCGCCTTGCGGTTGAATCGACAATGGTAAGAATGACTTTCCTCGTCTTTCAGCTCGTTGAATTTCTCCAGTTCCTTTTGCACGAGCTCCACATCGTCTTTAAAGATTACTTTAGTAAAATCATTGTCCCAGTCCAGAATATCATCAGCGGAGAAGCCCAATACATCGGTAATCTTTTTATTAACATAGCTCAGTTTTTTTGTATGCGTATTGTACACATAGATGATTCCGGGAAAAAAATCATAAATTTCTTCACGGAAACTGTCATCCTGAGATTCCAGTAGACCCTTAAAAGGATAAAGGCGTGATTCGTTTCCTGCTGGCATTACACCTTTTTGTTAAGCAGCTGGTACTGGTCCAGCTTATTGTAGAGTGTTTTCCGGTCAATGTTCAAAATCTTGGCCGCCTTGGTTTTATTGAATTTCACCTTTTTTAAGGTGCTGAGGATCAATTCGTACTCTGCATCTATACCCGCCCCTTTTAACGTATCCTGGGACCGCTCTAGTGTGGAGGCCGACGGGGAAAAACGAGAAGGCATATTCAATTCGCGTTCCTCGGGCTGAGAATTATCATCGAACTGGAGTTTTGAAAAATTAGAAATTTCGAAGGGCAGCGTGCGGACTTCTATTAGGGGTCCGTCGGTAAGCAACGCTGCGCGCTTGACTACATTTTTCAACTCGCGGAGATTTCCGTACCAGATGTAGTTTTGAAAGATCGCTTCTACTTCGGGGGTAAACCCTTTGATGTTTTTCTCTAATTCCGTATTGGTGATTTGCAGAAAGTGATCGGCAAACGTCTTGATGTCTTCTTTTCTTTCGCGAAGCGGAGGTACCGTAATGGTGAATTCGTTAAAACGGTGAAACAAGTCTTCCCTGAATTTTAATTGAGTTTTCCGCTCATTGTCCCACAGGGTTTCATTACTCGCGATGATAATTCGTACATCCAGGTCAATATCACGTATTCCACCGACTTTGCGCATTTTTCTTTCCTGGACTACCCTCAATAAGGAGACCTGAACATCGTATGGCAGATTGGTAATTTCATCGAGAAAAATGGTACCGCCATTGGCAATTTCAAAACTTCCTGTCTTCTGAAAGAGCGCTCCGGTAAAGGCCCCCTTCTCGTGACCAAATAACTCGCTGCTCGCCAATTCCTTGGATAAGGCGCCGCAATCAATAGCAACAAAAGGTCTGTTTTTTCGCTTGCTTCGCTTGTGAATTTCCTGAGCAACTCCTTCCTTCCCG
>DATHFS010000292.1:0-3052 GCA_035317975.1 Cyclobacteriaceae bacterium
TCTGTATGCTCAAAAGTAAGTGGGCTTCCCCCGATCAAAGGCTGGCCAAATTTGTTTACAAAATCACTGGCGCCATCGGAGGCTCTGAGCAGGATCTCTATAGGCGTTTGGTAGAGCCACTTTCGCGCTTCCGTTTTTTTCTCCCAGGACCTTCCACCATCGAGGCGAGGGTAGGAGGTAATGTACACTGCCGTCCCTGCTAAAGGCAACGAACCTTTCCCACCGGCGAGCCGGTCTCTGATTTCGCCTCCCGAACCCGTAGCAGCTCCGTTGAATGGTTCTACTGTGGTGGGAAAATTATGCGTCTCTGCTTTTATTGAGATGACCGAGTCAAAGTCTTCTACTTTAAAAAAATCAGGCACATCCTGGCGGCCCGGAGCAAATTGTTCTATGCGCGGGCCTTTGATGAACGCTACGTTGTCCTTATAGGCAGAGACGAGGAAGTTGGGATTCTCTTTCGATGTTTTTTTAATCAGTTGAAAAAGGGTTGACGGTTTTTCTTTGCCATTGATAACGAAGGTGCCATTAAAGATCTTATGACGGCAGTGTTCGGAATTGACTTGCGAGAAACCAAACACCTCGCTGTCCGTGAGCAGGCGACCGAGTTGTTTACTGACCCCTTCCAGGTACTCGATTTCTTCGTCGCTGAGCGCAAGTCCTTCTCTATCGTTGTACGCTTTGAGATCCTTTATTTTAACAATAGGCTCCGGACGGTGTAGGATCGTAAAAATTTCCTGGTCGAGGTCGCGGTAAATGTGCTGGAGCATGGGATCGTGTTTGGCGGCGGCATTGGCTACGCCCACAAATTCCTCGATCCGTTCTATGCCCAGGATGCCCATCGTTTGGGTGATCTCCACGGCATTGGTGCTCCACGGTGTAACCATTTCTTTGCGGGGGCCGATAAAATAGCCATGTAAAGTTTGATCGTGAACCAGTTCCGCGTCGCCGAAGAGCCAGGTCAGTTTTTCAAGATCTTGTTTTTCAATGGATTGGCGCACGCTAAAGGCAAAAAAAGCAGAGGAAGCAGCCCTGAAAAATACAATCATTGCGCAATGGTGTTGCCGCAAAACTAAGAGGATTTGAGGGAATAGCGGCGCTTTTGGTTTAAAAAAATTAGTGCTCAGTATTAAGATGATTTTCCAACGATAGAAGAGGCATTAGCAGACGGAGAGTTAACAGCTCATATAAATCACAATAATCACACGAATCACAGTTCAGACAGTGAGGAATCATCGCGCAGATAGGGGAAAGACGTTTATCACTGAATAAATTTGAGGGCAGCCTTGACCAGATCGTTGTGTCCCGCTTCAATGATCTCAACTTGTTTTTGGTGCAGTCGCTTGAGCAAGCCTTCCATATTTTTGATTGGAATCACTTTGTCGTACTTGCCGACCAGCATGAGAACGGGAATGTGTTGGTGATTCAGGATGGCGGCGATGGAAGGGATGTCAAACTTCAGATGCCGGAAATAGACCCAGGAGTAATAGACGCGTCTTCTTTTTTCTTCGGTATCCATTTGGGATTCTGCAAATCGCACAATGCCCTTGTTGACCAAACCAAGCCGTTGGAAGAATTGCGCAAGGGTAAAAAACCGCCCTGGCTGGAGGATCATACTCTTAAATAGAAGGCGGACGGCGATGGGATAGGTGGCAAGATTGTACCACAGGTTGGTTTTGATTCCGTCGGGCGCCAGCAGAACGACTTTCGTTACTTTATCAGTGAATGCTTCCAGGGTCGCCAGGGCAAATTTTCCTCCCAGACTAAAGCCAACGACCGCAAAGAGTTCGATTTTTTCTTTCCTAAAAAACTGCATCATGATTTGCTTCCAGTCGCTTTTTTCGAGAGGCCGCCGGAGAGGCCATGTACTTTGGCCGTGGAAATACAGATCGAATGCGTAAATGGTGTACTTGTTTTCCAGTGCGCTGATCCATACGTCAAATGCCTTGTGGTCCTGGCCGAAGCCATGAAAGAGGAGCAAGGGGGTAGGACCGTGACCGGCTTTAGCGTAATGAAGGCGACTGCCTTGATAGTCGATGAAGTTCTCTTGGGGGAGCATTGCTGTAAAGATGGTGAAATCGAATTGTTGAAGGTCACTCTTTCCATGAAGAATGCGCTATGAAAATGTAGCCGTGCCTGCTTGCCCGGGGTACCGGGTCAGGCCTCACTCATCTTTCATAGGTTAGCTTTTACCGTGCCCGGTATGACCCCGATGAAAATCGGGGCAGGCTTTTTCATTTTTTTGCGTGTGCAGCCGAACAGCAGCCTTAGAATTGAGTATTTAGCAACTCTTTACACATTTCTGTCGTTCCCTTACAATATTTGAATCAGCCGCCGCGACTATGCTTTTGTGAGACAGCAAACGATGGTCAGGGCGATGGACTTGGCAATGCAAGAGATCAAGCAGAACACATTCCTGAAGGAAAAGGACAAGTTGCTGGGATTTATCCGAAGCAGGGTGTCTACGGTGGAAGAGGCGGAGGATATCCTTCAGGATGTGTTTTACCAGTTTGTCGCAGGTTTCGAGGCCATCGAGTCGATCGACAGGGTTACTTCCTGGCTCTATAGTGTAGCGCGCAACAAAATTATTGATCGTTACCGAAGGGACGCCGCCAGGCCGAAGCGAACGGATTTTGAAATGCTGTCCGGTAAGGACGAAGATTCGCCCCTGACGCTTCAGGAAATTCTGCCGGACCTGGACAATACGCCCGAGGCAACCCTGCTTCGGGAGGCGATCTGGGATGAGATTACGGAAGCGCTGGACGAATTGCCTCGCGAACAACGGGAGATCTTTATTCAGAACGAAATTGAAGAGAAAAGTTTCCGTGAGATCTCGGAGGCGACAGGGGTATCGATCAATACATTGCTTTCGCGAAAGCGCTATGCGATCATCGCGTTGCGAAAAAGGTTACAGAAGTTTTACAACGAATTAATGAATTGAAATCCTAGCCTCCCCTCTCCCCCCCGACTACGCGAGGCGCTACGTCGGGGCAGGCCGGGAGAGGGGTCGGGGGTGAGGGAGGAAACTAAAACAAAAGAAATTATGAAACGTGGA
>DATHFS010000293.1:0-12248 GCA_035317975.1 Cyclobacteriaceae bacterium
CAACAGCTGCCGAAAGTTTGGCCAGGGCTTTGCGATAATTTGAAAAGCGTTGTGTCCAGCGTATATCCTTGTCTTCCATTGTTATAATGACAAACTTAAAAGTAATCAATTTAAAACTCAACATTCACAAAAGCATAACCATCCACTGCTTCCTGGCCGTGTTCTCTTGCGGCTATCCAGCGAGGCCCCGCCAGCAGAATCTTCCGCGCTTTTTCATCCAACGCCGCAGATACACTTTTCACCACTTTAAATTCGGTCAATGTATTGTGGGCTGTAACGCGAAAGGAAAGGCGAACGGTGCCCTTTAATGGGCTGTCCACTTTTTTTACCTCCCTCCCGATGTAGTCGTTCAGTTTCTTGTACCCTCCTTCCGGCAGAGGAGACAAACTACTTTCGTCATAAATAAAATTCCGGCCCTCGCGGCTTTGTGAACGCCCGTTCACCAACCGGCCCTGGAAATAATTCTCTTCATAGTACAATTCTCCGGTTTCACGACGCCCGTACCAATACCCTTGGCGGTTGCCATCCCGGTATTCACCTTCCGTTTCGATTACGCCATTGGCATAGCGTCGAACTTCTTTCCCATTCCCGTTGTGCACCCACTGACGGCCGGCATCGTCCCACAAGCTCTTCAGGAAATAGCGCTTGTCATAATACACTTCACTTTCCATTTTTCCGTTGTCATGAAACGATTCCCATTTTCCGACATGCCGGTCATCTTTGTAGCGGCCGGCCGAAACATACGTTTTATGGTCCGAGTAGTATATAAAAATACCGTCGTGTTCATCGTCCTTGAAGGACCCTTTCATTTGAATATCGCCATTGGCAAAGTAATCGGTTACCTGTCCCTGCCAGCGCCCCAGCGAATCTTTGGTTCCCATCCGGTAATAGGCGCCGGGTGGTCCGGCGAGTTCCTCCCAATCGCCGTTGTACCAGACCCTGACTTCTTCCAACGGCTGTTTCGGTTGTTGTGGCTCGGGTAAATTGGGTTTTTGATGCACCATCATCAGGGGATAATCAAGCGAAAGTGTTGATTTCATCGACTCTTGAACTATTTCCAGGCTGTCCCGATAGATATAGGACTCTCGCTCGATGAGTGTAATCCTGAAGCCGGCCTCCTGTTTTCGCAAAGCGATGTACCGGCCCAATTTAGCGGTGTCGTTGTGCAAGGCTTTTGGCAAATAAGGGTGAGCGCGAAGCAGGGACAAGGCGGTATCCCATTGCGCCCTGCTTTTTTTGAAGCCCTCCACAAAGTCTTGATCGGATAGCGTTTTCCTGGAAAACAAGCTTTGGGTGGAGTCTTCAACAGCCAGAACATGTTGAAAGAATTTAAAGTAGCTGACCTGGTAGCGAGGCAAGTTGAAATACACCGCCACCAGCAGCGGAATGAATGCGATTTCCCATTTTACCGTTCGAAGAGAATCGTTGAACAGTACGGAGCCTACTCCGATCGCCATTCCACAGGCAAGGCCACCCAGGTGGGCGGCTGTATCGGCCTTGAGCGCGCTGGCGAAAAGAAGATTGATACCAAGAAAAATAATAAAGTTCACGATGATGGGGGTCACCGGATGATCGTGTTTCCGGCTGAAGGCAAGTTTGATGATCAGCGAAAACCCAAAGAGACCGAAGATGGCGCCGGACGCCCCCACGCCGATCACAAACAGGCTCCAAAATAAACTGGCTAAACCGGCAGCCAGGCCGGAAAGAAAATAGACCGACAAAATTTTTTTCGTGCCCACTTCTTGTTCAACATCCCGTCCGACCGAGAAGAGGGCAACCATGTTAAAAACCAGGTGGAGGATACTGCCATGCAGAAAGAGGTGAGTGAAAAGACGATACCCTTCCCGATCCAATGTATACGGATTAAATTCAGCGCCCAGCGAAAGGAGATTGAGCGTCCATTCCGGTTCAGAAAAGGTATATACACGAAGGTAAGACAATACAAAAACAGCAACGTTCACCAAAAGGAGGACCACCGTCGCGGGAAATCGTTTTAAAAAGTTCATGGAAAGCGTCAAATGATTGGAAAGATAATTGGATTTAAAATTGAAAATTTGAGATTTAAAATTAAGGGACCCTGTCGGTTGCGGGGTTCATTAATTTTAAATCTCAAATTTTCAATTTTAAGTTGTTTATATTCAAAAAAAATTTGATATGAATGAACAAGTCAAAAAGTACGTCACGGCGCTAGCTACCGTACTCCTGTTGAATGTCGGTACCCTGCCCGCTCAGGAATTACACAGTCGATGGGATGAGCTTACCGCAAGCGAATGGACAGCAGCCCTTAAGAAATCAAATGAGACGTGCATCCTTCCCATCGGCATTCTTGAAAAACACGGTCCCCACGTTCCAATTGGTTCCGACCTGATCCAGGTCCGTGAATGGGCAGCGCGGACGACGAAAAGAGAATACGCTGTTGTTTTTCCGGACTTTTTTTACGGTCAGATCAACGAGGCAAAACACCAACCTGGAATTTTTGCCTTGCCGGAGCGGGTCGTGTGGGACCTGCTCGAAGCTACCTGTGACGAGATCGCCAGAAATGGTTTTAAAAAGATCGTGATCATCAATGGTCATGGCGGCAACCCGCAAATGATCCGCTACTTTATTCAAACGCGGTTGGAGAAATCCAGGAACTATGCCGTGTATTTTTTTGAACCGGGTTCCGATCCAGAGTATGAGAAAAAGGTGGCCGCCCTTAGAAAGTCCGATCCCGCCGGCGACCAGCATGCCGGAGAAAGAGAGACTTCCTCGCTCTTGTATTTGCGGCCCGACCTGGTGAAGATGGACAGCGCCAACAACGAATCCGGCGCGAATCAGAAGCGGCTGGCCATACCCAATGTATATACTGCCATCTGGTGGTACGCCAGTTACCCCAATCATTATGCCGGCGAAGGGGCCAAAGCAACCCGCGAACTGGGACAATTGGTAACCGAACATTTCATCGATTCTTTTACTGCAGCGCTGAAGGCGATCAAGGCCGACACGAAAACCCTTCAACTTCAAAAGGAATTTTTCGATAGGGTAAATCGGTAATCGGTGATCGGTAATCGGGTGATCGGTGGCTTATCCTGGCGATCTGGTATGTACAACCGATTACGGATTACCAATTATCCATTACTGAATACCGAAAACCGATTTTACCATGACCCCGGAGCAGAAGGCCATCAAGACAACGTACTGGAGTATCCTCGGGAACACCGGATTGGCGATCCTCAAATGGATTACCGGTTATTTTGGGAATTCATACGCCCTGATAGCGGATGCCATAGAATCTACAACGGACATTTTTTCTTCCTTGCTGGTTTTGCTCGGACTTCATTACGCGAACAAACCCGCGGATAAAAACCACCCCTACGGGCACGGGCGGGCGGAACCCTTGATTACATTTTTGGTAGTAGGTTTCTTAATCGCCTCTGCGACGGTGATTGCCTACGAGAGCATCCAACACATCCGTACTCCTCACGATCTGCCGAAATCGTATACCCTGATTGTCTTGGGGGTGATTATTATTTTCAAGGAACTATTTTATAGAATAGTGGTCGCTAAAAGCAAAGAAACGAAAAGTTCTGCCTTGCGGGCGGATGCATGGCACCACAGGAGCGACGCGGTAACCTCGCTGGCGGCGTTTATCGGAATTTCAATTGCCCTGATCTTTGGAAAGGGATATGAAACGGCCGACGACTGGGCAGCCCTCTTTGCATCAGGATTCATTTTCTATAACAGTTATTTGATTCTCCGGCCTGCCCTTGGTGAATTGATGGACGAGCAATTCTATGACGACATCATCGATAAAATCAGGGCGTCATCCCTTACTGTGGATGGAGTACGGGGCACGGAAAAATGTTATGTCAGAAAGGCAGGACTTAAATTCAATATTGACCTGCATGTCATCGTAGACGCGACAATTACCGTGAAGCAAGGACATGAAATTGCCCATCGGCTTAAAGATAAGTTGAAAATGGACTTACCCGAAATCGCCGATATCCTGATCCACATTGAACCGGATCGATGAACACCAGTTACTTTGTTTTTCATTAAAATATGTACTCGAGTAAATAAAATGTTAACACCCAAATTAGTGATCGGTGATCGGTAATCGGTGATCGGTGGAGGAAGCAAGGTTACAAATAGTGTGGCCATGATCTTAGTTGCTAAGGTCAACTCCACCGATTACCGTTCACCGATTACCGATCACCGAACACCGACTACTATGCACACCGACGCCAGAAAACTCGAAAATGGTTCCCGTATCGAAGGGGATATTTGTATAGTGGGTGCCGGTGCCGCCGGCATCAGCATGGCACTGGAATGGATCAATACTCCCTACAAGGTAATTTTGCTGGAAGGAGGAGGGTTCGAATATGATGAACAAGTTCAGGAACTGTACGCCGGTAAAACAACCGGGCAGCGCTATTACCCTCTCCAATCTTCACGATTGCATTATTTTGGAGGTACAACAGGGCACTGGGCGGGTATGTGTTCCACCTTCGAGCCAATCGATTTTACCAAGAGAGATTGGGTGGAGCACAGCGGTTGGCCGATACGGCGGGAAGAGTTGGACCCGTTTTACGCCAGGGCCCATGCAAAAGTGGAGCTGGGTCCCTATGAATATAGTGTGGCGTATTGGAAAAAAACGGATCCGTCGTTAATTCCGCTGCCGTTCGATGAAAACGTTGTGTGGAGCAAGATCTGGCAATTCAGCCCACCGACACGATTTGGAGAAAAGTACAAAGATGCCATTGTCAAGGCCAGGAATATCCAATTGTACACCTACGCTAACGTAACCGATATTCATACCAATGAGAACGTCTCCGCGGTTACCACCGTGACAGTAAAGAATCATGCCGGTAAGCACCATACAGTTAGCGCAAAGCATTTTGTCCTGGCCTGTTGCTCCATTCAGAATGCGAGGTTGTTGTTGGCAGCCAACCGGCAGGCCGCCAAAGGGCTGGGGAATGAGTACGACAAGGTGGGTCGCTATTTTATGGAGCATCTCGAAATCAAGACTGCCGAGTTGTGGCTGCAGAAGGCCTACCCGTTGAAATTATACCGGTGGGATTTTGGCGTCTCCAAAGTATATGCCGAATTGGCTATCAGCGAAAAAAAACAAGCTGAATTGAGAATACTCAACGGGACTTCCGCTTTAAACCCGCTACGCATGGTCAGGAATGCCAAAGCCGCCATCGACGCCTGGGTGTATGAGGATCCCAGGAAAAGTGATGACAGTTTGATGGAAGGATATAGAAAGGCGGCTCAGGCGGAAGCGCAATCACCGGAATCCAACATGGATAATGCCTATGAACTATTTACCAGAATCGAACAAGCACCGAATCCATCTTCCAGGGTAACGATTGATACCGAAAAGGACTCATTGGGCGTACCACGCGCGAAACTAAATTGGGAGCTAACTTCGCTTGAGAAACGAAGCCTGCGAAAAATGCATGAATTGATCGGTCGGCAAGTGGGGTTGGCGGGCATGGGCCGCGTCAAACTACTGGACTATTTACAGGACGAAAATGACACTTCCTGGCCGACGTTTGCGGGCGGAGGATGGCATCATATGGGGACGACGCGAATGAGCGACGATCCCAAAACAGGAGTGGTGGATGCCAACTGCAAAGTTCATGGTCTTTCTAATTTGTTCATCGCAGGTGCTTCCTGCTTTGTAACGGCGGCAGCGCCTAATCCTACGCTTACATTAATAGCACTCACCTTGCGACTTTCGGATCACGTAAAATCAGTAATCGGTGATCAGTGATCGGTGATCGGTGGAGGACGCAAGATTACTAAACGTGTGGCCACGATCTTAGATACTAAGGTCGAATCCACTGATCACCGATTACTGATCACCGATTACCGGTTACTGAATTCCTAACCGCCGGATATGAAAAAGATGAGAATAAAGCGCCGTTAAAAGCGTGGAGTACTCAATGTATTCAATGTTGTATTTCAGGCATGTCTCCTTTACAAACTTGCTTATTTTGGGATAGTGTATGTGACTGATGCGGGGAAACAGGTGGTGCTCGATCTGAAAATTGAGCCCACCCAACAGCCAGGAAATGATCTTGTTATCGGTAGCAAAATTAGCCGTCGTATTCAGTTGGTGGATGGCCCATTCTTCACTGATCCGATGCGATTGTTCATCCGGAACGGGAAATTGAGTGCCCTCTACCATGTGCGCAAGTTGGAATACCACGCTGATCGACAGACCACAAACAAACGTGATGATGGTAAATCCAATCAGGGTGGGCAGCCACCCGACCATAATCACCGGCAGAACAATATAAAATGCTACATACATCACTTTGGTGACCCAAAAAATGAAATGTTCCTTCAACGCCAATTTCCGGGGCTCCGAGTTGACGGCAACCTTTCCGCTAATGTATTTTATGAAATCGTCATAGAAGACCCAGGTGACGTAAGAAATACCGTACAGGAAGACCCAATACATATGCTGAAACCGGTGAAACCAATACCGCGGCTGACCTTCGTGGAGTCGCATAAAGGGCTTCACATCAATATCTGAATCCATCCCTTCGATATTGGTATAGGTATGGTGGTTGATATTGTGTTTTATCTTCCAAAAGTAAGAGTTGCCTCCCAATACATTGAGAGAATAGGCAGAGGCTTTATTTAACCAATTGTGTTTTGAAAAACTTTGGTGCCCCCCCTCATGCATGACATTGAATCCGATTACGGCAAGGTTCATACCCAATATGAAGCACAGCACGATTGCGAGAAGGATACCGGGCGTGAAAAAAACCAACGTCACATAAAGACCGATTGCGGACAGGACCTGTATAATGCCCTTGAGGTATAGCCTTCTTCCACCGGCAGGATCCAGTTTTCTGTTAAGAAAATAGTGATCCACCTTGTCCTTGAGTTCCTTAAAAAAAAGGTTTTGCTTATTATCAAACGTAACTTTCAACATCGCGGCGTCTCCTGACTCTGTTTTATGGTTCTATTCTCTATCTGCCCAACCGACAATCTATCGGATTTGAACCATTCTCATGAATAACAGTAACTGTAATTTCATCGATTAAGGTTATGCAAAGATGACCCTTTCCTGAGTGGGAAAAAAGTGATCGCCCGAATCACATCAAAATGGCACAATGCGACGCACCGTGCCCGCTCCAACTTCAGTCCGTCGATAATTAGCGACAAGGTGAGCATTTGGCCATCCCGATAGGGAACCGCCCAACCAGATTTACACGCTATATCCATATTATTTCTTTGTGTACTTTGTGCCTTCTTTGTGTACTTTGTGCCCGCCCCGGCCTATCGGGGACCTTTTTAGCAATTTCAGTCATCTATTTATGGCAAAAGCCCCATCCCCGCATCAACTTAAACTGATCAGCAACGATAAGCCCCTCGTTTTCGGCGAAGTTGAACAACACCTGACTCAATTGAAACTTGAAATCGCAACCCGTGATTTGAGCCGTCCCTGGGGTGGCTTTTTTGTATTACGGGAAGACCAGGCCGAATTATTTGGGCAATTGTTTTTCCCCGAAGTAAGGCTCTCGGAACTTTACCTGGGGGGCAAACTTAGCCCCAAGATTCTCGTCGTGCAGCCGGCCAAGAGATTGTCTTGGCAGTATCATCACCGCAGGGCGGAAATCTGGCGCGTGATTTCAGGGAAGGTCGGTGTAGTGACCAGCGACACCGACAAAGAGGGCAGGACAACCGAATTAAATGCGGGCGATACGATCCGCCTGGCGCAGGGTCATCGTCACCGGCTTGTCGGGCTCGACAGTTGGGGAGTCGTTGCCGAAATATGGCAGCATACGGACGCCGCGCGTCCTTCCGATGAGGCGGATATCGTGCGCTTGCAAGATGATTTTGGAAGATGAATTGCCACGAAGACCTGCCTACGCGAGGCGCTTCGGCAGGCAGGCCTGCCTACGCGAGGCGCTCTGACTACGCTTAAGAAGCTTCGTCAGACACAGTTCGGCAGGCAGGCACAACGGCACGAAGAAATATTAATTTATTTAATCAACTTCAGATTCTTCATCTCCTGCGCCATCTTCACCGCCGCATACGCATTCACCAAACCACCGGTGATACTGAGTTGACTGAACTCAACCGTACCCTTGCCACCCGGCTTTTGAACTTTGAGGTTGCCGAATTTCCTTGTTGATTTCTCCAGAATGTTCTTTACCTGCATCGCCGTGAGTTCGGGAAAGTAAGAGAGTAACAGCGCCGCTACTCCTGCGGAGGTGGGACATGCCATGCTGGTGCCATCTTCATTCTTGTAGGTATTGTTGGTGGTCGTGGAATAAATCTGAACGCCGGGGGCAAAGAAGTCAACCGATTTTTTTCCATAGTTGGAAAAACTGGCAACGAAGTTTTCATCCGGTCCCCAGGTGGAGGCCCCGATTTCCAACCAATTTTTGGCCTCTTTGCCGTCGAGGTAGATGCGGTCGGGGAAATTCTTCTGGACATCATTGTCTTCTGCATCATTGCCCGCGGCGTGGACCAACAGC
Source organism: Cyclobacteriaceae bacterium (assembly GCA_035317975.1). GTDB lineage: Bacteria > Bacteroidota > Bacteroidia > Cytophagales > Cyclobacteriaceae > ELB16-189. Next base: position 8,484 of record DATHFS010000293.1, read on the forward strand.
ACCCCTTTTTGTTCGGCATACTTTACCGCTTTGTCCACCACTTCTTTTCCGGGTGAAAATGATTTTCCAAAACTCATGTTGATGATCTGTGCCCCATTATCTACTGCGTAGCGGATGGCATTCGCCACATCTTTGTCGCGCTCATCGCCACTCGACGGTAACATGCGCACCGACATGATCCGGACGTTGTCGGCAATTCCTTTTATTCCCAGGCTATTTTTCCGGTCGGCAGCAATTATTCCGGCAACGTGACTGCCGTGCAGGGGATCGGGACCTTTTACATCGTTGTTTCCATAATACTTCTCATACGGGTCTAACGGGTTGTCGCCAACCACTTCCCGGGGGTTGTACTGCTCATTGTAGGTATAGTGTTCGATGACTCCAAAATAGTCCGCCGCTTCTTTTACCTGGCTGACAAAATCACTTAACGAACCTTCCGGGCCGATATTCTTGAAAATATTTAATACAAATCCCTTTGCAAACAAAAGCGTGGGCTCGCTGGTAGTAAATTGTTCGAGGGCCTCCCGGGTAAGGGGATCTGTCTTCAATAACACTTTCAGGGTGTCAATGCTATTGGCAATGTTTACATAGAGATTATTATAAAACTCGTATTCCTGGGCATTCTTTGACTTTAGTTTTTCGAATTTGTCTTTTATCTTCTGGTAGGATTCAAATTCAGCTCTTTGTTTTTTTGGAACAGAATCTTCCCCCATGGTCCCAAATTTCTGTTTCAGCCGTACGTATTCCCGTGTCAATTCGCCCGTGTCATCCTTGACGTTTCCATTTTTTCCGCCAATAAAATTCCATCCGTGGACATCGTCGATATAGCCGTTTTTGTCATCGTCAATTCCGTTGCCCGCGATTTCGCCGGGGTTAGTCCAGATAACATTCTTAAGATCTTCATGGTCAATGTCAACACCGGTATCAGCAACGGCGACGATAACGGTTCGCGAAGGCTGGTCCTTCAGCAAGGTCTCATAGGTTCGTTCTGCGCTCACACCTTGAACGTGGTCTTGCTCGGGATCGCGCAAGAACCAGTCGTAAGGAACCGCAACGGAAGTGTCCGCCAGTTGCGCTTGCACCGAATTGGCGATGAGCACAAGAAACAGGGCCTTTGCGTATCGAAAAAAGGGAGTATACATGTCAATCAATTTTGTACAATATAGCCGACTTGGTCGTTGGATCGTGTTTTTTTTCCGCCACCGGCATAAAATTCATACGCCATTTTTTGAGGGATATGAATCGTACACGTTGGGTGAGAAAAGTTTTATTCCATGGGCACATCGATGTGCCGCTCGGCATGGTAGGATGACCTGACCAAAGGCCCTGATTCAACATATTTCAAGCCGCGCCGGAGCCCTTCTTCTTTGTACATCGCAAAGGTTTCTGGGTGAATGAACTCGGCGACTTCCAGGTGCATTTTGGTCGGTTGCAAGTATTGCCCCAGGGTCAGGATCATCAATCCATTTTCCAGCAAATCATCCATCGCTTTGAAAACCTCTTCGCGGGTTTCACCGATCCCGAGCATAATCCCTGATTTGGTACGCTTGCCCGCCTGGCGAATTCGTTTGATTTGTTCAAGACTGCGTTCGTATTTTGCTTGCGGCCTTACCATCCGGTACAGGCGTCCTACCGTTTCCATATTGTGCGACACCACTTCCTGGCCGCCATCGATCATCCTGTAAAGCGCATCCCAGTTTCCCTTGGTGTCGGGGATGAGCGTTTCAATTGTCGTGGAAGAACTGAGCTTCTTCGTTTCCACAACAGTCTGATACCAGATCTCCGCTCCACGGTCTTTCAGTTCGTCGCGATTGACGGAGGTGATCACAGCATGCTTTACCCCCATCAGTTGGATCGCCTCTGCTACACGGCGCGGTTCGTCTTCATCGTATTCGGTAGGCCGGCCCGTCGCCACGGCGCAGAATGTACAACTGCGGGTGCAAATATTACCAAGAATCATGAACGTGGCCGTCCCCGCCCCCCAGCATTCGCCCATGTTAGGGCAATTTCCACTTTCACAAATGGTGTGAAGTTTATGGGTGTCAACCAGCTTACGCACATGGGCATATTCAGGACCAACAGGTAATTTCACCCGAAGCCAATCCGGTTTACGCCTTCGGCCGGAAGAGTCTTGCGCAATAACGGGGAGTTCGATCATTTGGTGTAGTCTCTAGTCTTGAGTCCTTTAGCCTTAATACCTTGCCCTCATTACGTAGGACCAAGGGACTAAGGACTCACGACTAGAACACGCTTTACTTTCCAATAAGTTCCTTGTACTGAGCGGCAGACAACAAGCCGGTTGGCTTTCCTTTCACCTCTACTTTTATCATCCATCCGTCTCCGTAGGGGTCTTCATTCACTTTCTCCGGGCTGGCATCCAGGATGGGGTTGACCTCAATAACCTTGCCGTTGATGGGCATGAATAAATCCGATACTGTTTTTACAGCCTCTACCGTGCCAAAGACCGCATGCTCCGCTACTTCCTGGCCTACCGTTGAAATATCGATATAGACGATATCGCCCAGCTCACCCTGAGCAAAATCCGTAATGCCTATCGTTGCCTTTGTTCCTTCGATTTTAACCCATTCATGGTCTTTTGTGTACTGGAGTCCGTCAGGAATGTTCATCTTGATTTGGTTTTGGCCCCAAAAATAAGGAAAAGTCCTGAGTTGGCATCTAATCGGTGATCAGTGATCGGTGATCGGTAGATTCGACCTTGGCATCTAAGATCATCGCCACACTTTTAGTAACCTTGCATCCTCCACCGATCACCGATCACCGACTTTTGCCAAATCAATATCCAAATGTCTAAACTAACTACCATCGTGTCCCACCGATCACCGATCACCGATTACCGATTTACTGGGCCAGATTGAAAATGATCTTCGTCCCCACCTGGGTAGTAGCCCTCCGGTAGGAGTTGGTGACGAGGGGATCATTTACATTGCGATCTACATAGAACTGAATATTGAGTTTTTGACTGACAACATAGTTGATGTTGGGGCGAAGTTGGAAATTGATATTTCCGCTGGTGATGGTGCTGACATCGTCGATCTTGCGTTGAATGATACGATTGTTGGTCACACTCAGCGTCATTCGAAAGGTAAGATCGTTCTTCAATGTGATGATACGACCCTGATCTTTAAATGGCATTTTCATATTGTTTTTGGTAAAACCAACCTCCATCGTCCATTCTTTGTTGTTGAGTTCCGTCACCTGGGCGTTCGAGACGGTCAGGGAAACATCCCGCCTCTTTTTATATTCAAAGCGCATGGTGAGTTTGCCCTTTGTTTTGATATTGACCCCCACCAAAGGAGCAAATTGCTCGGAGAACATAACGGTATTAATTACATAGATAGGGATCCATCCTCCGGATTCGTTCTGCACATGGGCATACTCACTTCTGTTGTAATCTTCCAACCGATGGTTGAGGGTTACGTCCGATTGATATTGAAGCGAGTTGCTATAGTTCATTACCGAATACGAAGACGTGTAGGCGTGGTTTAGGGTAAGGGAAGAGAATATGTCTGCCAACGCAGGAATTTTGTTCAAACCGGCAAAGTCAATACGCCAATTGGGAATGGGGATGTTCGGAAAAGGAGTTAGTGTTACCTGGTCTGCGCTCTTGCCGGTATACGCGGCAATGAAAGCAGGGATCAAAACATCCTGCGACTGGCCTTCATACGTTTGGCCGGTAGCAGCGGCAAACCGGTTTCTGACTGTAGAAATATTCTCATTGAACTGATTGAATACAGTAGAGTTGAT
>DATHFS010000294.1:0-3141 GCA_035317975.1 Cyclobacteriaceae bacterium
ATAAATATAGACGTCATTCCAGGGCGCCTTCATGTGCGTTCCCGGATCGATCACATTGTCCTTGTCGAGACCCCTGCCGAAAGGATAAAAAACGATGGCCCGCTCGGTGGCCTCAATTTTATAAAACAAGCTGGAGGAGATGGCCGCCAGGATAATAAAGGCGATTACACCTAAGATAATGAGGGGAAGTCTGCGATTGTTCATACGGTAAGTGGGGTTTGGTTTGTTGGTTGGTTATTGCTTTTCGCCTTCCTGACGAGGTAAGCCCAGCAATTTACCAATAATAAGCATGGAAAAGAGTGCACCCCAAATTCCTTCCAATACACTGATGTTCCTGATGAAATGGCTGATGCCTTCCAGCCCGGTGTCGACACCGCCCAGGATACTGAAGCTGTAGCGGATGCATTCCGAGTAATTTGGGAATCCCAATTCAACATGGATTCCCAGACTGCCCGGCCAGGCTATGGTAATGAGGTCATACAGGCTGGCGAAGGAAATCCCGATCATCAGGTAGACACAGGCTGCGCCCCAGAGTTTGACGGGGGAAAGAAAACCGCCGGAGAACATATCGCGGATAGTGAAGCCGATCACCGTAATTTCAATTGGGAAAAGCAATCCGTGTAGCAGCAGCAGGTACGTCCTCCTGTCGGGCACTTCGATGACCTGGTAGTAAGGAAACTCCCCGAGGCAGCCGATGACCACGATGGCGCTGAGTACCAGGAAGATGGTAATAATCAGGTACCGGTTATCGGTGAAGTTGCGGAGCAAGTCCCACAAGAGGAACATGTAGGTGGTACTAAAGAGCAGGAAAATGGAAATGATAAGCTTGGATTCAGCGCTTTTGGAGTCCAGCAAAACCGGTTCCGACAAGGTGAGGCCACCGGCGATGATGATGATCTGGAGCAGGACCACGTTGCGGTAGTCCTTTTGCTTTTCCCTGGTGCGATCAGCGAGGGTCTTGAAGATCAGCCTATTAAACATGGATCAGAATTTACTGAATTTAAGAATTATCAGAATTTTTTTTGGACTCTGAGCGAATGTAGACCAGAATTTTCAGAATCTGAGAATTATCCACGACAAGTCGGGGCGGGCAGGATTTCTTTGGACTTTCAGGGAATGTTGTAGTTGCGACGCCTTAACCTCCATACTTTATATACATGAATTCTGTAAATTCTGAAATTCTGTAAATTCTGATATGATATAAAGAAGGCGATCCCGGGGGGATCGCCTTTCTTGTTTCGGCTAATTATTCATTACATAGAAGAACCGGAAGAACCCGACCAGCCGCCGCCGGAGGGAGGAGTTTCGGGGGTGGGTGTTGGAGTAGGCGCCGGAGCAGGGGGAGGAGACGGGGTCCAAGAGGGTGCAGGGGCAGGAGTTGCTGCTTTTTTAGGAGCGGCTTTTTTTGCGGCCGGTTTCCTGGCTACCTTCTTCTTGGCGGCTTTTTTCACCACCTTCTTCTTGGCAGCTTTCTTCACTACTTTTTTCTTAGCGGCTTTCTTTACAGCCTTTTTCGCTTTTTTGGCGGCCTTTTTTTTCTTTGCCATAGGTGCTTGGATTTATGGGATTTATTGGATTTGTACGATTATTGAGATCAGACGATGGATACCCTATAGATTACAAATTGATTGGCAATCAGGTATATGGGTCAGCCTTGCGACCACCCTTCATTGAAGTCTTTTTTGGCCTCATCCACCTTGTGTTCCACTGCCTCTTTGGCTTCTTCTGCTTTTTCGACGATGGTAGCCTTATATTCAGCGGCCTTTTCTTGTGCCGCTTTTGCGAATTCGGTGAATTTCGTGGTGATCGTTTTCCTTGCGGTACCGGCGGTTTTGGCTGCTGATTTCTTCAATGAAGCTGCCTTGCTAGTCACTGATTTTTTAACCGATTTTGCTTTTGCTCCCAGCCTTCTGGCGACGGATTTTTTAGCACCGTTTTTGATCGCTTTGCGAGCCACTTTCTTAGCTGCTTTCTTCACATTTTTCACGGCTTTCTTTGCCTTCTTTACTTTCTTAGCCATTGCCGGATGTTTTTGTAGTTCTGTTTTATGCGCAACAGTGTTTCTGTTAACTGCCCTAAGTTAAGAAGAGTTTATTTTCTGAAACAGGAATTGTGTTTTTTTTATTTACCGGGTCGATTGAAATAGCTCCCGCAGATTCACGGTTACTCATAGAAATATCTCCCGCAGATCTCGCGGATTCACGCAGACTTGCTGAGAATGTGACGATTCCAATAGCGTCCCAGGGGGGTATGATTTGGAGGCTTGGGCTTGTCTGGATTTCCTGATAAATGGACTTTTGGCGTGGTACCCTTTTCCGGATCGAGCTAAAATGAAGTAAATTAGCTTATTAAAACGCCCTAAATCTATGCGTACGAAAGATGATTTCCATAAGCTGATCGACAGGATGACGAGGAGGTCCTGAAAGGATATTTCAACTTGATTCAAAGGCTTACTAAAACTCATTTGACAGGATTATTGAATTTTTGAAGCAAGAATGGGGGAGAGAAGGTGACCGGGAATTTTGTTAAACGAACCTATGACCTGATCGATTTAATTTCAGATCAACCTGAAATTGGGACCTTGGAAAGCAACGAGAAAGGTATCCATTGAAAGCCAAAACAAGTTTGCAGTATATCTTAAAAGTATATACCTTTGCGATAGCCATAATATCATGAAAAATCTATCATTGAAGCTAGATGACGACATTTTTCGTGAAACAGAGAAAATCGTTTCAAAAGTGAAAAAAAACAGGAACAGATACATAAATGAAGCAATTGAATTCTACAACAGACTTTATAAGAGGAGACTTCTTTCAAGGCAACTGAGTAAAGAATCAAAATTAGTTTCCGGGGACTCCATGAAAGTATTAGCTGAGTTTGAAAAACTGAACGATGGAGATTAAGCAATTTGAAATCTGGATTGCTGACTTAAATCCGAGAATAGGGACAGAAACAGGAAAAATCAGACCCGTCATAGTCGTTCAGACGAACTTGCTGAACAAAACGCACCCATCGACCATTATTTGCCCGATTACCACAAACGTTAAAATTGAGTCAGAAATACTGAGAGTTCATTTAGAGAAATCGAAATTTGGACTCAAGGAAGAGTGTGACATAATGGTTGACCAGGTGAGAGCGATT
>DATHFS010000295.1:0-2246 GCA_035317975.1 Cyclobacteriaceae bacterium
TTTGTTTTAACGGAATTCATCACGGTCACCCTTCCATCCGGCCAGTCGATCGTGACTTTTTCTACGCGATCCAGGTTTCCAAGACCAAAGTTCAATCGGGAATCAACTGTGCTTTCAAACCCCCTCATCGGCATTTGCTCCAAATAGAATTTTGATCCTCCGCTCTCGACGGTAATTTCCGTGCCGAGTGCCTGCACATTCAACCCCTCGCCTTTCAGGATAAATTTCAGATAGTGGTTCTTCGGAAGCATTTTATCGGATTCATTCTTATACAGAAACGCCTCCCTATTTACATTATTCACGACCAGGTCCAGATCACCGTCGTTGTCGAGGTCTCCATAAGCACTTCCGTTTGAAAACCCGGGCTCAAAAAGCCCCCACTCTGTTGCCTTGTCATCAAATTTATAATTGCCTTTGTTTTGGAACAGGAAATTCGATACCGGATGGGATGGAATAATATCAATCAATTTCTTATAATCAATTTGCTTCCCGGAAAGGATCGACCTCACCACCTCTTCACTCCCGGCATATTGTAAATAATCCTGGTTCGTAAGATCCTGATAGATTCCGTTGGCCACAAAAATATCTTTCAAGCCATCATTGTCAGCGTCAAACATCAGTGCTCCCCAACTCCAATCCGTAGCTTCTACATTGGCTAAACGGCCGATTTCGCTGAAGGTGCCATCCTGATTGTTTACCTGAAGCATGTTGCGCGTGAACTGATGGTAATAGTCATTGGCAACGTTGTATTGGTATTTATCCCAATTCTCAAAGGTCGTCACGGTCTTTAAGCGTTCGTTGCTCCGGGGCAGCATTTCGGTTACAAAAAGGTCCGGGTAAGCGTCATTATTGATGTCGGCCAGATCGGCGCCCATCGATGCACCGCTGATGCTCTTCATGGATGTCGTCAAACATTCCTTAAACGTCCCATCCTTGTTATTGAGGTAAAGGTAATCACGTTCAAAAAAATCATTTGATACATAAATATCCTGCCAGCCATCCTTGTTCATGTCCCCAACGGTCACGCCTAAACCAAATGCGATGACACTGCCGTAGATGCCCGCCTGTACACTAACGTCCGTAAAATGGCCATGGTCGTTGCGCATAAGCTTATGTCCGCCTAACGGGTCCCGCTTGCCGCGTTCATTTTTCTGCAGGTTAAAGCTACCGATGGCTTTGTACGAATTGTTTAAAATATATAAGTCAAGATCGCCGTCCTTGTCGTAGTCAAAGAACACAGCATGTGTGCTATACCCTTTATCCGCTACGCCCAACTCGGCGGCTCGCTCGGTAAACGTAAGGTTGCCGTTGTTCATGAAAAGCTCGTTCTCTTTATCGTCACCGTCAACATTTCCAGAATTGCACACGTAAATATCGAGCCAGCCATCCCCATTGACATCTGCCATGCTAACCCCGGTAGACCAGGCGTGCGTACCGGCCACCCCAGCTTTTTCCGTGATGTCCTCAAAAACAAAATTTCCTTTATTAATATATAACTTATTAGGCCCTTGATTGGCCGAAAAATACAAGTCGACGAGGCCATCATTATTGACGTCTCCCAGCGCGACTCCGCCTCCGTTATAGAAATTGCGATACGTATAAATATTGAACTTAGCATCGTATTTCAAATCGTTCCTGAACAGAACATGTGTCTGATCGGACGGCAGTTTTGTAAAAAGGGTCGGCTGCGCTATCTCCTTCTTTCCGCAGGACACCAATAGCAATACGAGTCCAACAAGATAAATCGCACTACCTCTGAAATACCTTTTCATTAAAGATTGTACCTGAATTGTTTCCTTCCCCTTCATTTGATCGTTTGACTGTCCCTGGAGCGCGACATGTCCTGAATTCTCACAATTACATTTTGCGGAGCCTCTTCATAAATCAGTATTCTTCTATTTCCATCTACTTTTACCGGTACCTCGTTGCCCCCCGCATGAGCTATAACAAATCGATTCCCTCCGTACCAATGCATCAGCAAGTCCATCACCTTATTTTTCAAACTATCTGACTGAAACCGCCTGTTCCAGGGTGCCCAACCCAAATAGCTAAATTTCAGATCCATGTCCGTCAAAATCTCCTTTTCATCAAATCCAGGAACAAAAAGCAATTGGATGCTCGTCGGGCTTTTATGAACTACCGAGTCGTAAACGTGATACCGGACAGCATAACCCGGTCCTTCCGTTGTCAGATGCTTCTTATTCAACGCAAGGCATTTTTCGCGAAATTCCTTTTGCGTATCCCCG
>DATHFS010000296.1:0-5893 GCA_035317975.1 Cyclobacteriaceae bacterium
TCGTCGAAGGAATTCTTGTCCCGCATATCCAGGCCAAATTCATTCGACGCATCGATCAATTTATAGTTGACCGTCCCGAGTTCTTTATCTTTTGTTCCGGGATACCGGGCGGTCCAGGCAAATTGCTGACCAATCAATTCAATGATTTCGGCATTTGGCTTAGCCGGGCCGGTAATATCATTCCAGACCCGCAGGCCGCGGAAAATCAGCAGCGCGAGGACAATCGCCGGAACAATCGTCCAGATAATTTCAAGGGTATGATTATCAGGGATGAACTCCGCTTTCCTGTCCTCGCGGTACTGGTATTTATAGGTAAACCAGAACATCGCAACGCTGATAATGATAAAAGCGATAACGGAAATCCACATGGTGACCCAGAAAAGACCGTCGGTAATTTTTCCATGGCTCGATGCCACCGGCAATGTATATCCGTCAAAATTCGCGAAAGAATACCACAGGAATCCGCCAATGCTGCCAACCGAAAAGACCATGAAAAGGACGGCATTTATGGAATTCCAGGAATCGACCTTTTTGACCTTTTCTTTCTCGCCCTTCACTAACCCTACCAGGCTGCTGATTCTGAAGATCATGTACAGAATGGCGAGTACCAGTACAACTCCTAACCCGATAACAATACTCATCATAGCTTTATCTTTTAATCAGCTTCTTCTATCAAATGTGATGATGTAAACTTTCTTCCATCAGCGGGTCATGTTTGGCCACCAGGGGCGCTTTTGCCAGACTGGAAAGGACTACAAATAAAAATCCTGCCGCAAATATCAAGGTCATCCCGATTTCCAGGAATCCAACCCCACCCTGGTCTTGCATCACGCCGGGAGTGACCATATTGTAAAAATCAAACCAATGGCCAACAATGATAATGGGGCAAACTACCTTCAGCATGGAACTCTGGCGTTTTGCGTCGCGCGTCATCAACAACAGGAACGGGAATACAAAGTTTAAGAAAAGATTAGCATAAAATATCCAACTATAGGGTGGGTTTTTCAGCCGTTCGACAAAATAGATCGTTTCTTCAGGAATATTGGCATAATAGATCAGCAAAAACTGGCTAAACCAGATATAGGTCCAGAAAATGCTAAATGCGAAACAGAATTTTCCCAAGTCGTGAAGGTGGTTGGAATTGACCATTTTGAGGTACCCGGCATCTTTCAGGTTGATAACAATCAAGGTAATAGCCGCCAACCCGGTTACCCACCAGCTGGCGAAAACATACCAGCCATTCATAGTACTATACCAGTGCGGATCAATGCTCATTACCCAATCCCAGGCCGCCATGGAGGAACTCACCGCGAAGATGATCAGAAAAATGGCTGAGAATTTCCTTGCATTGTACCAATGTTCAGTCGAACCGTCTTCATCCTGGGTCAGGATTTCTTTCCTGATCCAGACGAAGAACAAATACCATAAGCCAAAGAAGATCACCATTCTGGCAATGTAGAACATAGGAAACGTACCGCTCGCCATAGGCCAATACCACAGTCCGCTTTTCCCCTGTATGATCTTATCACCGCCTTCTGCAACCGGTCTGTATAAGTCGGCATGAGTCCAGTGGAAAACGTCGTGCTTTACAATGAACCAGCTCACCAACATCAAAATTCCCGCATAGGGTATCCAATGACCGATCGCCAGCGGTATTCTTCGGATGGGGGTTGACCACCCGGCCTGTGCTGCGTATTGAATAGCAATAAAAAATAATCCAATGATTCCAATGCCGGTAAAGAAGACGTTATTCATCCAAAGTGAGGCAAAAATTCGCTTGATCCAGGGAGCTGTTTCGTGATGCTCGCCTTCCGCGTGTGCTTCGGAAGCTGCTGCGGGTTCGTTGGTTGCCACCAGGGTTTTCGCAACTTCTGCTGAAGCTTTTACCGCGGGCTCATGCTCTTCGTGTCCGGAGCGCATTGCCATGAACACGCCTAACGCAAATAGCACTACCCCAACGAAGGCCAGTCCGACCAATTTTGTTTTCGTCGCTCCTTTGAATTCGTATTTCTCGTCCGCTACCATTTGAGGTTTTTTGATTCGTTCGTTTACTCCTTATTTCTGTAACGATTTTACATATTTCGCAATTCTCCAGCGGTCCTCCGGGGCCACCTGGGAACCATGTGCCCCCATCAATCCCTTGCCGTACGTGATGACATGGAAAATGTGACCTTCGGTTATCATCTTATAAGCATCCCCCTTCAGGTTGGCCACGCCAGGAAATTTGTCGGCCACTTTTCCATCACCCGCGCCGGTTGCTCCGTGGCAATGCTTGCAATACATTTCAAATAGTATTTTTCCCGAAGCCAGTACGGCCTTAGAGGAATCCATTGGATTGATCAGGTTGTTGGCGAGTCGCAAGCTGGTCGTATCGTTCGAGGCGCGGTAAGGCAGCCATCCATTGGGTGTCCTCCGCACCGTATTGGGAGGCGGTACACGCATGTTCATGTGGAACGGGTTGTATTTATTCGAATTGAAATATTCCCCTCTTCCATTATCCAGCGCATTCACCCAGCGGCCGGCATCTTCATCGGTGATTTGAGAAAGCGGCTCGTAGGCTACAGAATGATACATGTTGGGCGCGTACTCCCTGCCGGCGTAATCGCCCTTGCCCTGGCAGCCTGCCAGCAATCCGGCGGCAGAAACACCCATCATTACTTTCTTTATCACTTGCATCGTGTGCATGGTATTAGAAATTCTTTTCGTTTACTTCCTGAGCCCCGCTGTCTTTTAATATCCTTCCAATATCGCTCTTGCTTAATTTGTTCGAACCCAGGTCGATGGCCATCACATGTTTATCGTCCGTGCTGCGCAAATCAAACTGGCGCGGCCAATGATATGGCTTCATGTCGCTGACGATCAGGAACGTGGCGACCATACCCAATGCGGACAGCAAAACCGTCAATTCAAATGTGACGGGTATGAAGGGCGGAAGGGACGCAAAGTTCTTGCCGCCGATGATCATGGGCCAGTCATAACCCAACATCCATATCTGCATGATCAAGGCCAGGGCAGTACCCGTCAGGCCAAACATAAAGGCGGCGATCGGAAGCCGTGAACGTTTATACCCCAGCACTTCGTCCAATCCGTGTACCGGGAAAGGCGAATACACTTCCTCGATCCTGACGCCCTTCTCGCGGATCTGTTCCACGGCATGAAGAAGAACATCTTCATCGTCAAAAATTCCAACCAAATAGTGTTTACTCTCCATGATGGTTTAATTCTTCTTTTTTTCGGACGTCGATTTGATAATGCTTTTTACTTCGGCCATGTTGATGACCGGGAAGAACTTGGCAAAGAGGAAAAATGCAGTAAAGAACAATCCAAACGTGAAAAGGTACTGGCCCACATCGAACCTCGTCGGGTAAAACATGGCCCAACTGGACGGCAGGTAATCGCGGTGCAGCGAGGTCACAATGATCACAAAGCGCTCAAACCACATTCCGATATTCACGACAATCGAAAGGACAAAGGTGGCAACGATACTCGTCCGGATCTTCTTGACCCAGAACAACTGCGGTGAAATTACGTTACACGTCATCATCGACCAGTACGCCCACCAGTACGGACCGGTAGCCCGATTGATGAAGGCATATTGCTCGGCGGGCACCTGGCCATACCAGGCAATAAAAAACTCGGTGATGTAAGCGATCCCTACAATCGATCCTGTGATAATGATGATGATGTTCATCAATTCAATGTGATAGATTGTAATGTAGTCTTCGAGCTTAAATACTTTTCGCGTTACTATAAGTAATGTCAACACCATGGCGAAGCCTGAGAAAATAGCTCCTGCAACAAAATACGGCGGGAAGATGGTTGTATGCCATCCCGGAACAACAGAAGTGGCAAAGTCCATGGACACAATGGTGTGAACAGAAAGTACCAGCGGCGTAGAAAGGCCGGCCAGGATCAGGGCTACCGATTCGTAGCGCATCCACGTGCGGGCTCCGCCGCTCCATCCAAAACTCAGGGCATTGTAGACTACAGCCCGGATCTTATCGCCTGAGCGCACGGCCCGGTCGCGGATCACGGCAAAGTCGGGGATCAGACCCATATACCAGAACACCAGCGAAACGGTAAAGTACGTCGAGATGGCAAACACATCCCATAAGAGCGGCGAATTGAAATTTACCCAGAGTGAGCCGAACGCATTGGGAAGGGGTAGTGTCCAATAAAATCCCAGCCAAAGGCGACCCATGTGGAACAGCGGAAAACTCGCGGCACAGATAACAGCGAAAATAGTCATGGCTTCTGCTGCCCGGTTGATCGACATCCTCCAACGCTGGCGGAACAATAAAAGAATGGCCGAAATCAGTGTTCCTGCGTGACCGATACCCACCCACCAGACGAAGTTGGTGATATCCCAGGCCCAGCCCACAGTTTTATTCAATCCCCACACCCCAATGCCTACCCACTCGACCATGCAGGCGCAATACAAACCGTATAACAGGAATACGAAAGAAATACCAAACGCTATCCACCACAAGCGGACAGGTTTTCCTTCCACCTGCCGGCTAATGTCTTCTGATACATCGTGAACGGTTTTTCCTCCGGTCACTAATGGTTCGCGTATCGCTGAGGTAACTTGCATAAGTTCGTTGATCCGTTATCTAAATCGCTAATAACTTAACCCGAGTTAAGCGTTTTCTTTTTCCTTGTCTTTGTTCCTGATCTTGGTGAGGTAGAAAATATTGGGCTTTACGCCAATTTCTTCCAACACCCGGTACGCCCTGGGATTCCCGATTTTTTTGTCGATGCTGTAATTCGGTTTCTTGGGGTCGTGCTCGATCTTCAGCAGTTTGCTAAGGCGGCTTTCCGGATCATTCATATCTCCAAAAAGAATCGCGCCGGTCGAGCAAGCTGCCTGGCAGGCGGTAACAACATCTCCGTCTTTAACCGGTCTCCTCTCCTTCTTGGCGTTGAGCTTGCTGGTTTGAATCCGCTGGGCACAGAATGAACATTTCTCCATTACGCCGCGTGAACGAACCGTCACTTCCGGGTTAAGCACCATCCGGCCCAGGTCGGTGTTCATGGCAGGATTCGATTGATAGAATTGCTGATTGTCGTGGTATTTAAACCAGTTGAAGCGCCGTACCTTATAAGGACAGTTATTGGCACAATAGCGTGTACCAATACAGCGGTTGTACGTCATTTGGTTGAGGCCTTCCGTGCTATGTGTTGTTGCCGCCACCGGACACACCGTTTCGCACGATGCATTGTTACAATGCTGACAAAGCATAGGCTGGAAAACCACTTCCGGATTATCCGATGCGATCTCCAATCCTTTAAGATCGCCTGACTTTGCATCACTGGTATAATACCGGTCGATCCTCAGCCAATGCATCTCTCTCCTTCTCAGAATTTCATCCTTCCCCACCAGCGCAATGTTATTTTCAACGTTGCAGGCCACCACACAAGAACCGCACCCGGTACACGTGTTCAGGTCGATGGCCATACCCCAGTGGTGGTTCTTATATTCGTGACCTTTCCACAGACTCACTTCGCTGGGGGCCACTTTTTCATTCCATTTGGAAACTTCCTCGTCTACGCGGCCTGCCCTCGGATTTTTCTTAAACTCGCTCAACACCGATTCCTGAATCACATTCTCACGGCCCATGTACGTTTGATGGGTCTGCGTCTGCGCGATCCGGTAAGGTTCTTCCGATTTTTCAATCGTGACGCCTTCCAGGATACTCATTGTCAAGCCGCCGTTCACTGTAGCCATGAAGGGATAGGCATTCACGCCAATGTTCTCGGCTACCTTCCCGACTTTCGTTCTGCCATAACCGAGCGGGAGGCCTAATGTTCCTACAGCCTGGCCCGGCTGGATCACAACCGGTACTTTCACGGTCTTGCCTCCCACCGTGAGGTTGGCCAACTGTGTCGTGCC
>DATHFS010000297.1:0-4841 GCA_035317975.1 Cyclobacteriaceae bacterium
TCAAGGAATTCAGAAACTTCCTGCCCTGGTCTATTCCTCCTTTGATCTCAAACGAGACAACCCCTCCGCCTAACCGCATTTGCTTTTTGGCCAGGGCGTATTGGGGATGAGATGGCAGGAATGGGTATTTGACTTTCCCTATTTCCGGATGCTTTTCTAAATACTGAGCCAATAGCAATGCGTTTTGGCAATGGCGTTCCATCCGCACGGCCAGCGTCTCCAGGCTTTTCGACAGTACCCATGCATTAAAGGGTGACATCGATGGTCCCGTATGACGTGCAAAGAACCTGACTTCTTTGATCAACTCTTTTTTACCCAGCACCGCTCCCCCGATCACTCTTCCTTGCCCGTCGATAAACTTGGTAGCAGAGTGCGTGACGAGGTGAGCGCCGTACCGGGCGGGAGTCTGTAGATAGGGTGTTGCAAAGCAATTATCTACGTTCAGGATCACGTTATGTTTGGCGGCAAGTTTACCGAGCCATTCCAGGTCGATGATATCGAGCGCCGGGTTAGAGGGTGTCTCCACGAAAATCATCTTCGTGTTCTTCTGGATATTTTTTTCCCAACTACCGGGGTCGGCCATGTCGACATACGTGTAGGAAATCCCAAAGCGCGGAAACAGGATACTGAAAATCTGGTGTGTCGATCCAAAAACAGACCGCGAGGCCAGTACGTGATCTCCTGATTTTAACAATGCCGCCATGCTGACGTACATGGCCGCCATTCCCGACGCCGTAGCAATACCATCTTCCGTACCCTCCAGGAGGCAAAGTTTCTGGACCAGCTCCGAACTATTGGGGTTGGAAAAACGGGTGTAAATATTACCCGGTATCTCATCGGCAAACAGGGCCCTGGCCTGCTCTGCGTCATCGAAGACAAAGCTCGATGTTAAATAAAGCGGAACGGAATGCTCGCGAAATTGCGAACGCTCATGTTGTGCACGGATCGCATCGGTCTCCGAATATCCGTCGGCGGGGTTCTTTTTTTCTTCACTCATCGAATCGGTATTTTTTTCCCGCAGATCCCGCAGATTTACGCTGATAAGTCTGCGAAAATCTGCGGGATCTGCGGGAACCCTTATTGAATTATCACTTCACTACTATACGTAATCTTGGCGGTCTTCTCGAGGATCCGGGCGACGGAACAGTACTTTTCCACGGACAAACTTACGGCTTTCCGCACTTTGTCTTCGTCCAGGGTTCCATAAAGTTTGAACAGGATGTGCACGTGTTTGTATAACGATGGAACGGCCTCCTGATCGCGCTCCCCGCTCACCGTGATCTTGATGTCTTTTACATCCTGTTTTTGTTTCTTCAGGATGGAAATAACATCGATGGTACTGCATCCTCCCAGAACCGCCAGGAGCATCTGCATCGGACGCATGCCCTGGTTGGTTCCACCGATATCCGGAGCGGCGTCAATGTGCACCGTGTTACCCCCTTCGTTCACTGCTTCCAGGTGAAAACTGTCATTTACTCTTTTGAGTTCAATTATTACCATTTGACTTCGCTATTTTTGGCCACACATAACTTCCTGCAATCATCGCCAGCAGGCTTACCAGCAACGCCGGTACCAGACTGGGCCATGTAGTTTCATTAAATTCAAACACTATCCATACAGCGATCCCCGATACCATCGAAAGCAATGCCCCCGCAGGACTGGCTTTCTCCCAGTATAACCCTAACACCAAGGGAGCAAACAAGGAAACTAAACTGAGTATGGACGACTCCCCTACCAGGTGATAAATATTCGTACGTAAACACGCCATCACAGTTGCCAGGATTGCAAATAATAGAACAGAAATCCGTGTCAGCATTAGCATTTGACGATCCGTGTAATCCTTCCTGGCTAATGGCCTGACGATGTTCTCTGAGAAAATGGCGGCGGGGGCTAAAATCGCCGAGCTGGTCGTGCTCATGATAGCCGATAACAACGATCCAAAGAACAAGATCTGAATGGGCAAACCGGTATGGGCAAGTACCATCCTGGGCAGTGCCATTTGGGAATCCCCTGTCTGATTCGGATAAAGGTGTTTGGTACAAAGGCTGATGAAAAGAGGAAGCATGGCCACCGTGAGATAAAGAAATGCCGCGATGAAACACGACCGGACTGCCGTGGTAGCGGAATTCGATGAGGTCACACGCTGGAAGACATCCTGCGACGGGATAGAGCCCAGTCCCAGCACAGACCAGGCGGCGAAATAAAGCACGATCTCTTTGAAGTTAACTTCCGGAAGGAACTTGAAATTCTGAGGAGGAACTTCCCGCAGAACCGTAGCCACTCCCCCGGCCTCCCTGGCCAGAATGAAGGCCAACACCAGCAGGCCGGTTATGGTGAGAATGCTTTGAAAAAAATCCGTCACCGAGATGGCCCACATCCCGCCGATATAGGTATAGAACGTCACGACGAAGGCGCTGATCACCACACCCTCCCATACCGCCAGCCCCGTGACGGCATTCAGGATCAACCCCATCGCCACCAATTGAGCAGCAATGTAGCCCACATAGGGCGGCGCCAGAAAAATACTGGCTACCAACTCTGTTCGCCTTCCAAATCGCACTTTGAAAAAATCTCCCAAGGTCAATAGATTCATCCCATATAATTTCCGGGCAAAGAACAAGCCGAAGAGCACCAGGCAAAGTGCGGCGCCAAACGGGTCTTCGATCACGGAGTACAGCCCGCCTTTGATAAATTCCGAGGATGCACCGAAAACGGTTTCGGAACCAAACCAGGTAGCAAACAATGCAGCAGAACTAAGCATAATCGGAAGGCTTCGACCCGCCAGCATAAAATCCCCTGACGTCTTTACTCTCCGCGACGCCCAGTACCCAACCAGAATAGTAAGGACCAGGTAAGCAATAATGGAGGCGAGTAGCAACGGGTTTTTTTATAAAAGCCCAAAACTATGAAAGATGGTGGGTAATGCAAGGGGGTTGGGAAGTTTTGAGTCATGAGTGTGAGAGGCTGTCTAAAACTGATATCCACAATTTTCAAGCCCCGAAGGGGTGGCATATATCAGCACAGGGTGAAGCCCTGTGTTAAAAACGAACGGTGAAATCAGGAGCCCCGAAGGGGTGAAATACAGACTTCTTCGAGGGGTTCATTTCGCCCCTTCAGGGCTTAATGACATAGATATAACTTCACGAAGGGCTTCACCCTTCGCTATTGCTTATCGCCCCTTCAGGGCTCACGCGACCGGGAAGCACGACTCACTACTCGATTTACGTGAAAAGAGTTTTTACACAGCCTCCAGCGACTAAGGACGCAGGGCGCAGAGCGATAACTCAAGGCTCATTGAATCACTACTAAGGACTCAAGACTAGCGACTCAAGACTACTTCACCTGTTTCTTCAACTGAAACGTCCTGGTAACATTAAATCCAAGGTGAATCGCTCCCTTCCCTATATTCCCTGTCGCTTCGGTAAGGAGAGCGCGCTCGTTGATTCCTTGGGTATTCGATAATACGAGTTGGAAAACGTGACCACCGGTTTCAAACTCCATCCCAAGGCCCGCTGCATTATAGTAAGGATTGGTGTTCATCACATCGAAGCGATAGTAGTACTCGGCCGTTAGGGACATGCTGCGGGTGACCCTGGTTCTGGTGCCCAGCCCCAGGAGAACCTGGTCATTCTTCTCGATGCTTTTGTCAACGGTATTTTTATGCACGACCGTGGGCATCAGTTGCATCGAAAACTGCGATGAGAATTTGCGGGCGATCAAAAGCTGACCCGTATAGGCCATCCTGTCCGTCAGGGTAATGGGATACGTTGCGTCGGCTTTTGCGGGCGAGGTTTTGCATGCCGCATTGCCATACGCCGTGATCGTAACGGGTATGTTTTCGACACCGGTACTTTGCCGCAGTATTTTATAGCGCAAAAAACCGTCTATCGTTTTGTCCTCGGAACTCCGGCCAATGGAAACACCCAAACGATCGGTTACGCCATACTCCAGGCCAATCCTCACGTGGGCATTGTCCAATCCGTAAAAGTTATAGATACCGGTATTGATTGCGCCAAAGCGGTGTGCAAAGATAAATTCCAGCGCACCCTTGCCTTTGGTCTCTACGGTCTGTCCGTTTACCAGGCGGGTACCTTTAAAGGTGGAGGTCGCATAATCGGTCTCCGGTTTTTCGCTTTTCTGCAATTCCTTCATCAGATCTTCCTGGGCGAAGAGATGAAAGGAACACAAGACCAGGACAAGGATTCGTATCAACTTCATATCGGCTTATAGGTGAATTCAATTTTTACTTCTACTTGTTCAGCAATGTTCTTCCACAGCAGTTGGGGCCTCATAATTTCATAATCCTCCAATTTAACGATAAAGGCCGATTTCACGATCACGGTGCCATTGGCGAACTCCACCGTGCCAGGTACATCAATATCTTTTGTGATCCCGTGGATCGTCAACTTTCCCGTGGCCTTGGCCTGTTGTGCTCCCGTTGCATCAACCTGAAAGCCTGCGATCTTTCCCTGAAAGGTTGATTTCGGAATTTTTTCGGAATTCATGTATTTTTCATTGAAATGCTCCTTCATCAGCGACTTGGCAAAGTCAAAGTCCTTGATGGGGATGGAAAAGACAATTTCTCCGGTGGCCACGTTGAAAATGCTTGATGCCTTTGTGGTTTTAGCGGCAATGTCTTCAATGGTCGCATGGGAATAAAAAGAAACGAGAGACTTTTCAGAGGCATATTTCTGGCCGTAGGTCACCACACCCATTCCAACAAGTAAGACTACCAGTAATTGTTTCATTTTTAATTTAATGTTAATTGTTTTTGGCCCCATCTTCGACCCAGCAGGCAATCACTTTGATTTGGGTCTGAGTCAAGGCGGCTACACTCCCCG
>DATHFS010000298.1:0-15430 GCA_035317975.1 Cyclobacteriaceae bacterium
AGGACGATCCGAATGGAATCGGAAGAAGTTCCCGGGAGCTTGGTTTCCAGACTATCAATAACCGATTGTCCGCGGCATAGGGAAACCACGGTCAGCAACAGAATTACAATGGGCCCTATTTTGTTTTTATGGCTCACGCAAAGGGTAAAATGAAAAGAATCGTTGACATGCTATAGACTCCGTTCCAAAAATGGTCAATTATATCCTTGTAAAATATGAAAAATGGACGAAAAACCTACATGGCAGGGTGTCAATTCCACAATGGGTACTTCTCTAAATGTACCATTTTTTGAAAAAACAGGCGGGTGGCGGATTCAAACGATTCGGTATAGTCCGACACCAGGAAAGCGTCGCGGGGTGGGGAGGTATTGAGCAGTCCTTCCTGCCTGAGATAGTCGTGCAGGGCGTCGGCAATGACTTCGGAAGAGTCGAGAATGGCCACTTTTTCCTTGTAAAAAGAGGCAATTTCGCTTTTAATCAGGGGATAATGGGTACAGGCCAGGATCAGTGCTTCTATTCCCTGAAGGGCCTTATCTTGTAAATATTCTTCGATGATCTCATGGCTGATTTTATTGTTGAAGTACCCCTCCTCAATCATAGGCGCGAGTAACGGGGTAGCCAGCGATTGCAGAGTGATTCCGCGACGGGGATCTCCAAGTTTCTTGGCATAAATGCCCGATTGGACTGTTCTCTTTGTACCGATGAGGCCGACCTTTTTACCGGGAAAACGGTGGATGACCAGGTCCACCATGGGGTCGATCACATTAATTACCTTCGCTTCTTTACGAACATATTCCGTCAGCAGTTCATAGGCGGCCGAGCTGGCGGAATTGCAAGCGATGACAATTACTTTGCATCCTTTTTTGAGGAGGACGTCAGCTATTTTTACGGAATACGCCTGAATGGATGCCTCCGATTTGTCACCGTAAGGAAGGTGAGCCGTATCGCCAAAATAGACGATGCTTTCATGCGGCAGTTTGGTGCGGATGGCATGTGCTACGGTGAGGCCGCCAATGCCGCTGTCAAATATACCGATCGGGGCGTCCGCAGTTTTCTTCATTCCCCGGAAGGGTAAGGCTCACGTAGCTGGGGCAATTGGCCTACCGCATTAAACGTTTGTTGATAAGGCTGCCAGCGCTACTTCTTTTATTTCACGGTGACTGCAGTAGCTGCATTTATAGTGTTTGGCAAGGAGGCCGGGTTGCGATGCGGTTGGAGCTTTCTCAACTTCTTCCACATCGATTCGCATGGTAAAGAAACCGCAATTTGGACATTCTTCCGAATGCTGATAGTTCATGTATTTCTCCACTATTTTATATCCGGTCTTGTCATCGATCCATACATCGTAATCGACCGAATGAACGCCACTCGATTCTTCTGCTATCTGACTGGCGTCAAGGTGAGCGTCTTCTTCTGATTCACTGAGTTTGCGCATCAAACTCCCCGTGGGAGATGTCCGCGGTCTGCTCCGCAGCTTTTTCAAGCGTTTCTCTACCGAACGGGGATAGTAAATGCGGACCATGCTGTAAAACACAAAGTAAGCAATGATGGCAAAGCTGACCGTGATAAACAATCTGACATAAAACCAAAGCATGCCGCGGTGCTCGATCTTTTCCGTCGCTACCGTATTTCCAAAAAGGGCGCCGGCCAGGATGACGCAAATAAAGGCATACCAGAAATATTGAATCTCATGACGATTGACGTAATCGTATTTCTCTTTATAATCCTTGATCATCAGGATCCTAAACTCATGATAAAGCAATATGACGGCGGCCAGGATGATGAAGCCAATTCCGCCAAAAATCATATACGTATCCCAGGATTCGAAGAAATTAACGGAGTTTTCCATACTTTATAATGTGTTTGAGGTTGTTAAATGTATAAATTTCCCGGCGTACTCGGATTACGGTTCAGGAATTTTTAGCGCTTATTTTTCAATAATCCGACTATTTGTAATATTGTGCGATCGGGCTTAACCAAAATGTATGGGTTTCAATATATTAAAAGGTAAACGAGGAATCATTTTCGGTGCTTTGGACGAAAACTCCATAGCCTGGAAAACAGCTTTAAAAGTGAGGGACGAAGGGGGTATTTTTACCCTTAGCAATGCCCCCATCGCCATGCGTCTGGGAAAAATAAATGAGCTGGCATCCCAGTGCAAGGCCGAGGTCATTCCTGCCGATGCCACCTCGGAGCCGGACCTGGCAAACCTTTTTACCAAATCCATGGAGGCGCTGGGAGGCAAAATTGATTTTGTATTGCATTCCATCGGCCAAAGCCCCAATATCCGGAAAGGCAGATCGTATGGCGACATGAACTATGAATGGTACCTCAAAACCATTGATATTTCGGCATTGTCTTTTCACAAGGTGATGCAGACAGCCGAAAAACTTGATGCGATGAATGAGTGGGGATCCATTGTAGCCTTGTCGTACATTGCCGCACAACGCAATTATCCGGAGTATACCGATATGGCCCAGGCCAAGGCCATGCTGGAGTCAATCGCCAGAAGCTATGGCGCGCGCTTTGCAAAATTGAAGAAGGTTCGGGTAAATACAATTTCACAGTCGCCTACAAGAACAACCGCCGGCGCCGGTATCGCCGGCTTTGACGTCTTCTTTGATTTTGCTCAAATGATGTCGCCCCTCGGCAACGCCTCATCGGAAGCGTGTGCTAATTATGTTGTCATGATGTTCTCCGACTTCACCCGGATGGTCACCATGCAGAATCTTATGCACGATGGTGGGTTCTCTTCATCAGGGATCACCCAGGAGTTAATTGATCGCCTTACTAAACGGTAGTCGGTAATCAGTAATCGGTGATCGGTGATCGGTAATCGGTTCCTGACCACCGATCACCGATCACCGGTCACCGATCACCATCATGGTTGTATTCCCACCCTGTAAGATCAACCTCGGCCTTCATATTATTTCAAAGCGCCCCGACGATTATCATAACATCGAAACTTGTTTTTATCCCGTCCCCTGGACCGACATGCTGGAAGTCATTCCGTCGGATAAGCTTGCCTTTACGTTCTCCGGCGCGCCCATTTCAGGAAAGGAAGAAAGTAACCTTTGTGTCCGGGCCTATTCCTTACTCAAACAGGATTTTGATATTCCTGCGGTTCAACTTCACCTTCACAAAATTATCCCTTCCGGTGCCGGGTTAGGAGGAGGTTCCTCGGACGCCGCCGCGACATTGAAATTATTAAATGAAATCTTTTCTTTGGGAATCGGAATGGAACGGCTTCGCTCTTATGCCGCCCGGCTCGGAAGCGACGGCCCTTTCTTTATTGACCCGCAGCCTGCGCTTGGAACCGGAAGAGGAGAAATTGTAACGCCCCTCTCCGTTCCACTCAAAGGAAAATTTCTGATCGTGGTCAGCCCGGATATCCATTGCTCGACTGCCGAGGCCTATGGTCAGGTGAGCGCCCGACAACCGAAAATACCCTTAACCGAAATCCTGGTACGACCCATCGCAGAATGGAAAGATATCTTGCGGAATGATTTTGAACCTTCCCTGTTCTCCACTTACCCCGTCCTTCATGACATCAAAGAGAGGCTCTATCAACGCGGCGCTGTGTACGCCAGCATGAGCGGATCGGGCTCGTCGATTTTTGGGGTGTTCCACCAGCCTCAGGATATAGGAAAGGATTTTCCGGGAATGCAGCACTGGTATGGAAAACTAAACCAATGATATTTCTGATTTCGTTTTTTTCTTCAGGAACGGATAGGCAATAACGGCCGACAAAATAATCAACGTGCCGATATAAAAATGGACATCCATCACTTCCTGTTGTCCAAAAACCAATAAAGCCAGGATGATTCCGTAAACCGGCTCGAGATTGAGCGTTAACTGTATGAAGAACACAGAAAGCCTTTTGGACAGGTTGATGGAAACGGAAAAGGCATAAACCGAGCAGGCCCAGGCCATCAGGGCAATATAGACCCAATCCAACAACGCAGGTGTAAGGTCGAGTTCGCCGGCTGAGATCCAGTGGGTGTAAAAAGGAAAAAACAAGGTCACTCCCAGGCATGCCCCAATCATCTCGTAAAAAGTAATGGTGTAGGCGTTTATTCTTGTTACGATCTTCGAGTTGATAACACTAAAAATGGCTGCCGTTAGTCCTGAAACAACAGCGAGCAATAGCCCCAGCTTATACTGGAAGTCAAATGAAAAAATGATGATCAACCCGGCGAGGACAACCAGCCCCAATCCAATTTCCACGAGCTGGATCTTTTTTCCTTTCGCTACCGGCTCGATCAAAGCAGCCCATAGTGAACAGGTGGCAAATCCAACCAGGCTGGTTGAGGGATTGGCAATGCGCCCCGCACCAAAAAAAGCAAGCCAGTGGATGGCGATGATCAACCCGATCAACAGTAATTTGACTAAGTCGGGACCTGCTACCTTAAACGTTCCCCGGAAGGCCACCATCCACACCCCCATCCCGACGGCCGCTAATATGGTCCGGTAAAATACCATTTCCGGAGACGGTAAGAGAACCAGTTTGCCGAGTACGGCCGTAAACCCCCAAAGGAAAACGATGAAGTGGAGTTTGAGATAATCGGTTGTCGAAACCATTAGCGCGGAGTGTACCTGAACATGGCAGCTGAGATACCGGCAAAAACGAGGTTGGGAAGCCATGCCGCCAGGGCAGGAGGCAATGAACCCGCCTCAGCAAACGTGCGCGACATCATGAAAAATAAGATGAACACAAAAGAGAGTAAAAAGCCGAGCGCAATCTGGAAGCCCGTGCCGCCCCGGCTTTTGCGGGCAGAAACGATTACTCCCATGAACACCAGAACAAAGATGGTGAAGGGGGATGAAAAACGGATTTGTTTTTCTACTTCGTATGCTTCCACTCCCGTGGAGCCCCTGAATTTCAGTTTGGCAATGTAGTCACTCAGCTCATTGATGGTCATGCCATCGAACTTGCGCTCTTCATTTTCAAAATCTTTTGGTGAAATAGACAGGGTGGTGTCGCGGCTGTCGCCAATTTTTTGATCCAGACTCCTTCCTGCAGTACCTGCAAAAATTTGGTCGACGTGCTTTATTTTCCAGTACCGGAGCGTCCATTTCTGCTTGGTGGAGTCCCACTGGATATTATCGGCTGAAAGTTTTTCGATCAGACGGTTCTCTTCAAACCGCTCCAACGTAAACTGGTATCCGGTATTGGACTGGTTGTTAAAATTCTGAATAAAGAGATAGACATTGGGCGATACCTGCATGTGCACATTGCGCTTGTCAAAAAAGAATTGATTATTGAAATACTGCATTTCAAATGCCAGCCGCGATCGGTTGGATTGAGGAATGATCCACCCGTTGAGAACAAAACTAATGACGGCGATCACGAAGGAGCCGATAAAGTAGGGAAGGAGCAACCTCCTGAAGCTTACACCACTGCTCAGGATGGCGATGATTTCGGTATGGGCCGCCATGCGCGAGGTCACGTACACGATGGCTATAAAAATGGTGATGGGCGTAATCAATCCCGCCACCCAGGGAACAAAATCAAGATAATATCCGAAAATGGCCCCCGAGCTGAGATTGTTTTTTGAAAACTTATCCATCTTTTCGGTAATGTCGATCACGACGATGATGGCCACGAGGATAAGGACCACGAAGAAGAAGGTGGAGAGGATCTTCTTTAGAATGTATTTATCGAGGATTTTCATTTCTTAGTAATGGGTCATTGGTTATTGGTCATTGGTGCATTCTCCCTTGACTAATAACCAATGACGAATGACATTTTACAGTCGTTGCGATACAATCTTCACCATTTTACCCTTCCATTCATCAAATATACCCTCTTCGATCTTGAGCCTGGCCTGCCCTGTGAGCCAGCAATAGAAGGTCAGGTTGTGGATGGAAGCAATTTGCGCGCCTAAAATTTCTTTGCTGATGATCAGGTGCCGAAGGTAGGCCTTGGAGTGAAATGTGCTGGCGTACCCGCCCAGGCCGGAATCAATCGGGCTAAGGTCATCTTTCCATTTTTCGTTCCGGATATTGATGATCCCCTGGGTGGTAAAAAGCATGCCATTGCGTGCATTCCGGGTCGGCATGACGCAATCGAACATATCAATACCCAGGCCAATACATTCCAAAATGTTTTCCGGCGTACCCACGCCCATCAGGTACCGGGGCTTATCAGCCGGGAGGATTTCACACACCAGGTCGGTGATCTCATACATGACGTCCGCCGGTTCGCCCACCGAAAGGCCGCCGATGGCATTGCCGGGCTGCTCCCGGCCTGCAATCCGGGCTGCCGACTCCATTCGCAAGTCTTTAAAAGTACTGCCTTGCACGATAGGGAAAAGGGCCTGTTCGTAGTTGTACTTCGGAGGCATTGCGTTGACCCGGTTGATACACCGGTCCAGCCAGGCGTGGGTGAGGTCCATGGATTTTTTTGCGTAGGAATACTCGCAAGGATAGGGCGTACATTCATCAAAGGCCATCATGATGTCTGCACCGATAGAGCGTTGGACGTCGATCACCGACTCCGGGCTAAAAAAATGTTTTGAGCCATCGATATGCGATTTGAACGTTACCCCTTCGTCATGGATCTTTCGGTTTTCGGCCAGGGAATAAACCTGGTATCCCCCGCTGTCGGTCAGGATCGGGAAGGACCAGCCGTTGAAGCGGTGAAGGCCGCCCGCTTTTTCAAGGAGTTCCACTCCGGGACGAAGGTACAAATGGTAGGTATTGCCCAAAATAATTTTAGCTCCGATGTCGTGTTGCAGTTCACGCTGATGAACAGCCTTGACTGATCCTGCCGTTCCAACCGGCATAAAGACAGG
This sequence comes from Cyclobacteriaceae bacterium, assembly GCA_035317975.1. GTDB lineage: Bacteria > Bacteroidota > Bacteroidia > Cytophagales > Cyclobacteriaceae > ELB16-189. The sequence goes on from DATHFS010000298.1 coordinate 6,798, forward strand.
AGTGGGGATATCGCCGTGGCTCGTGCTGATCATCCCGGCACGGGCTTTGGAGTGAGGATCGAGAGCGCGAAGCGTGAATTTCATTTGGCGGCAAAGATAGCCACAGATCTGTGGCTATATTCATTGACGATCTTATCTTTGTGCCGTCTTATTTTTAAATCCCGGAATTTTGCAGTTGTTGATCCTAGCTTGCGTTGCTTTCCTGGGTATTCAAATCATCTATTTAAGCCTGTTCCTTTATGCCTTTCTGAACAAAAAAACATTCCCCGGACAAGCTCCCCAGCCCGTTTCGGTGATTATCTGCGCACACGATGAAGAAGCCAATCTCCGGGAATTGATCCCCTTGTTGCTTCTGCAGGATCATCCCGAGTTTGAAATCATTATCGTAGAAGACCGTGGGAATGATGGAACGTATGATTATTTGCTTTCCGCCACGAAAGAGAAGGAACATCTGAAAATGGTGAGGGTGGTGTATCTCCCTGAACACATCACTGGCAAAAAATTCGCGTTGACGCTGGGCATTAAGGCGGCGAAGTATGATTGGGTGTTGCTCACGGATGCCGACTGCCGTCCGGATAGCAACCGTTGGTTGGAATATATGAGTGGACGTTTTAACGGTACCTGTCAGATCGTTTTGGGTTTTTCCGCCTATGAAAAGAGACCGGGATTGTTGAACTCGTTTATCCGGTTTGAAACATTTTTGACGGGCATTCAATACATCGGGATGGCACGGGTAGGCCTTCCCTACATGGGTGTTGGCCGCAATCTCGCCTACCGCAAGTCGCTGTTTCTGGATAACAAAGGCTTTAATACCCACCTCGGCCTGGCCGGTGGCGACGATGATTTGTTCGTGAACGAACATGCCCGCAAAAGGAATACGACCACGGCCATCGGCAAAGGAGCGCTGGTGTATTCAAAACCCAAAACCACCTGGCGGGAATTTTATTATCAAAAATTACGGCATCTTTTCGCAGGGAAACGTTACAAGCTGAGTACTAAACTTGTACTGGGCCTGTTTTCAATTTCATGGATCGCCGTTTGGATTTTGGCCGTACCCGTTGCCTTTTTTGCTCCGGAGGGAGGTTGGCTGGCCGGGTTGATTGTTTTCCGATGGGTCGTGATGATCCTTCTTTTTTATGATGCACCGCGTAAGCTGGGTGACGGGTTTGAGGCGTGGAAAGTGCCTTTGATGGATTTTATTTATGCCTTTTATTATCTTGTTGCGGGCTTGACAGCGTTGATATCCAAAAAAGTACGATGGAGGGTTTAGAAGATCGGTTTTCGTCAAAGGCACTGGAGGATTTCAGGCTCATTGATATGGCCGTGGGCGGGGACCAGAAGGCCTACGCCAGATTGCTCCAACGGTATCGTCGCCCCGTCTATCATGTCATCCTGAAAATGGTGCGCAATGTTGATGACGCCGAAGACCTCACCATTGAGTCATTTGCCAAGGCCTTCCGGAGCCTGCACAAATTCAAAAAGGATTTTACGTTCAGTACGTGGCTTTTCCGGATTGCCACCAACAACACCATCGATTTCATTCGTAAAAAGAAACTCAACACACTCAGTATTGAGAATACCTATACCGATGACAACGGCGAATCGGTCTCGATTGATGTGGAGGATGCGAACCTGAACCCCCAGGAGGAGGCGATCAAACTGCAAAAAGAAGAACTCATCCAGATATTCGTCGACAAGCTGCCTGCCAAGTACCAGAAACTGGTCCGCCTGCGCTATTTTCATGAGCTTTCCTATGAGGAGATCGCGAAGGAACTCGATGCCCCGCTCGGAACCGTCAAAGCCCAACTTCACCGGGCGCGTGAATTGATGTATGAGCTGGTGAAGAACAAGAAAGAGCATATTTAACGACGAGGGTGGTGACTTTGCCACGAAGGCACTAAGTACTAAAGTGTTGAAGTGTTTATGTGTTAAAGTGTTGAAGTTCTGGAATCCCCCCTTCAACACTTTAACACTTCAACACTTCAACACTTTGTGTGTGGCCAAAGACCAAACTGAATCACGCAGTTAAATTCCCAACAACTGCCAAGTACCACTTTCATAGAGAATATAAAGTCCCAACAGAATCAATACAAAGGGCGTCACAATATGACCGTACCGGTCGATGTTATTTTTAATGAGGGGGTGCTGTGTACTATACTTCGCCAGGGCGCACCATACAGCGGTCATGGCCAGGAATACCATCGTCATGGTAAGCTGATGGCCAATGGATAAGGTAGCAAAAAGAGGAAGGTAGATGCTGATGTTATCGCCGCCGTTAGCCACCGTGACCGAGGCAACTGCCAGGATGGGATAAAGATTTTCTTTTTTAAGAAGGGTGCCGGAGACGTCATGATCCTCGTGCTGGTTCCTGGTTAATCGGATGATGCCTTTTATGCCCAGGTAGACGGGCATGAGTCCGAGCAATCCGATGTAGGCGGGGGATATGACCAGCCCGATAAAGGACCCGATCCAGCTTACAGCGATCAATGCGCTGATGCCTGCAAATTGCCCCAGCACAATATCCTTGTCCCTGAACTGCCTGCCGCCAAAAAATAAGGCCAGAATGAAAATATCGTCGAGGTTTGTACTCGCAAAAGCAAAGAGGCTTGTGAAGATGATTTCCATTCAATGGCAGGATGGTGTTCCGGGTTTCTTTTGTCCGGAACTAGCTGTCTTCGCCGTCGGGTAGGTATAGGTTGGCTAGTTTCTTTGGCGCCACGCGACAATACGCTGTAGTCAGCGCATCCCGGAAGATGTCCTTGCGGACCATTTGCAGTTCGACAAACGTGGCGCCTTTTTTACCCCATTTGTTGGGGACGGGATAGATAATAGATTTGTCAACCTCACAGAATACGGATTGGTCAATGAGAGATAATAACAGGCAAACCCGTTTATTTTTGATATCCATAGTGGCGAATATTTTCTTGTTTATCCGGAACGACGTCTTGTCGAAATGGGGAAGTTCGATCGCTCCTTCAAAGGAGAGGGCGAGTTTTCTTGCGGTGGCGATGTCGATCATAGGACGCTCATAGATAATACCGGTATGAAGTTTTAAAACACATAGACACATAGTTACATAGGCACATAGGTTCACTAAATCAAGGCTCGCTATGTTCCTGGGCATCCTGATGTTTGTAAGAGCATTAAGACAATTAGGCCATCGAAAAAATTGCTATGTGCCTATGTGCCTATGTATCTATGTGTTAAATTATCCTTTGCCAAAGCCACAATTTAAGTATTAAATTTACTTACTAAACATTCAACACCATGACTAATTACCCCCTCCTCTTTGCAGCACTCTGCTTTTTGTCGGGTGCATTCAATGAACCGAAATTCTCAGCTCAGGTTGTTGATAACAATGTCGCGATCGGTTATGGTCTTGCTATCGGCGACGTGGATGGCGATCGGAAGCCCGATATTCTTTTGGCCGATAAAAAGCAATTTGTATGGTATCGCAATGGCGACTGGAAACGGTTCGTGATGGTGGAAAACCTTACCGAATCGGATAACGTGTGTATTGCCGCCAGGGATATTGATGGCGATGGCAAAGTAGAGGTGGCCGTAGGCGCCCAATGGAATCCGGGTGAAACATCGGATACGTTAAAATCAGGTTCGGTCCATTTTCTGGTTCGCCCCGGTGACCCCACTCAATTATGGACGCCCATCGAACTTCATCATGAGCCTACTATCCACCGGATGCGTTGGGCGAAAGTGGCAGCGAATAAATATCAATTGATCGTGGTCCCACTTCATGGCCGTGGTAACAAAGGAGGGGAGGGGCAAGGTGTAAAAGTCATCGCCTATGAAATGCCCGGGGATCCCAGGGGGAAATGGAAACAGTCTATAATAGATGAATCCATGCACCTTACGCACAATTTGGATCTCGTCGATCAGGGAGAAAGTGATTTATTATATATCGGCGGTAAGGAAGGTGTTAAAGTATTTGCTTTCAAAGGAGGAAAGTGGTCGGCTTTGCCGGCAGGGGAGTGGCTTGTGCAAGGACATAGTTTCGGAGAGATCAGGGTGTCCCCGACTATGTACGCGTCGGGGCAGGCGGGTGCGAGGAAGGGTAAGGAATTTATTGCCGGGATAGAACCGATGCATGGAAATCAGTTGACCGTGTATACTCCGGACGGTTTAACCCGAACGGTATTAACGTCCGAACTCAACCAGGGTCACGCGTTAGCCGTGTCCGATCTGTTGGGGTTGGGTACCAATCAGATTGTCGCAGGCTGGCGGGAACCTGACAAAGAAAAAAAGACAGGAATCAAACTGTTTATTCCACCCGGCGCACAAGGCGGCAACTGGACCGATGTATGGATTGATGAAAACGGGATTGCCTGTGAAGATTTGCAGTTGGCGGATCTGGATGGTGATGGCAAAAAGGATATCATTGCGGCAGGAAGAGCGACGCATAATTTGAAGATCTATTGGAATAAGAGCGGCAAGTAAGCGGAATTATTTCCCGCTGATTTTCGCAGATAATGCATCACCAAGGCGCATATTCTAAAAAAAATCTGCGTAAATCTGCGAGATCCGACTACGCTAGGGCTTCGTCGGACAGGTCTGCGGGAAAAAGATCTGCTGTGAAACATTTCAACTCTTTGTCATATCGACCCAATGATATTGGTTGGTCGTTCTGTCCTCTACACCCACTTTTAAAAAATCAGTAAATTCTTTTAATCCTTTCAGTAATTCTTTTTTATCATTCATGGTCAACAGATCCAGTGATTCATTGTTGTCAAGGATCAACGTCCCTGTGTAATCCGACCAATCCAATTGCCTCGATTGTACCCGGGTGTTTATTGTTTGGGAATACCTTCCCCTGGTGATGACAATTCTATCGATTGTGTTAAATGTTTTTGATTCCTCATTCAGGGTTAGTCCCAAAAGAGATAAATAATCACGGTAAGACTTTTCTTTCAGGTTAATTTCTGTCACATAGTTGGTCGTAAGGATGATGGCTCCGGATAGAATCAATAGTACTGCCCAAATAGGGTGATGGATGGTGCTGAGGTAAATCCCTGTCCCAAAAAATAAAGGGGTCGCATATTTCAGCGCTTTAGGAAAATAGGGGATAGTGATTTTTTTTGTCATGGTACGCCAACTGTTCGCGGCTTAATTTTCTTGTTTTCTCAATTTTTGAGGCCTAACTCCAACTTTGAAGGACTCAAATCCTTGTTCGTATTTTTCCCTCTTTACCGTCCCTCGTTTTCCGTATTCTTTGTCAAGGTGGTCCTCAAACTTTACAACTTTATTTTTTTGGACCTTCATAATATTGTCGTTTAATCGTAGATGTCCGCGCAATGTTTGGCTAAATAAGGTGAATATATTTACGATAAGCCAATATTCAACCGCATGTAGTTTAATTTGGTGCTTTCATTCTATTTTTGAAAGTCAATTCTCTCGCCCACCATGGACAAACCACAAATCATCGAATCCTATTTCCCAGCCTTAACCGCTGTCCAACAAAAACAGTTTACACTGCTCGGACCCTTATATAAAGAATGGAATGAAAAAATCAACGTCATCTCGCGCAAAGACATCGATAATCTCTACCTCAACCACGTCCTCCACTCCCTTGGCATCGCAAAAGTAATTTCATTTAAGCCGGGCGCTGAAATACTCGATGTCGGCACCGGCGGCGGGTTTCCGGGCATTCCGTTGGCGATCCTTTTTCCGGAATCGAATTTTCATTTGGTGGATTCCATCGGGAAGAAAATCACCGTGGTAAAAGCGGTCGCCGAAGGATTGGGATTGAAAAACGTGAAGGCCCAGCAAGTGCGGGTGGAAGAAATGAAAGGAAACTATGATTTTATCGTCAGCCGCGCCGTGGCCCGCATGCAGGATTTTTATGGGTGGGTGAAAAACAAATCGAAAAAAGAATCAGTCCATAGCATTGACAACGGAATTTTGTACCTCAAAGGGGGTGATTTGGACGAAGAACTGGAGGAACTAAAAAAACCATATGCGCTCTATACCCTTTCGGATTATTTCCGGGAGGCTTTTTTTGAGACAAAAAAAGTGGTGTTTATTCCGCTGTAGTTTGATTGCTGGTTGATTTTTATTATCTATGTAATACGTTGAAAAAGTTCTGCACCATCATCATGCTCGTTTTATTCCTGCTCAATGTGCTGGGATTCTATGGTGTTTTTCTGGGGCTGCAATTCAAATACGCCCAGGAAGCGAACGATCAGTTGGATGCAGAACAGTATTCCAACGCCGATGCAGTGACGTTCCGCATCCCCCTGACGGTTCCGTATTCTACCGATCATCAGGACTATGAGCGCGTCAGCGGTGAATTTGAGCACGATGGCGAAGTGTACCGGCTCGTGAAGCAAAAACTTTTCCGCGACACGCTGTACATTGTTTGTGTAAAAGACAACGAGAGCAAAAAAATAAATCAGGCCCTGGTCGACTATGTAAAAACGTTCTCCGATAAGCCCGTGAATGCGAAACAGCATAACGGCAAGCAGGTCCTCTCCTTCATCAAGGACTACGTTACCACGGGAGTTTCAGTAGAATCGCAATCTTCAGGGTGGTACAAAACCTTCCGTTACGAAGACGTCACCCGGCATTATCTTTCTCTTCCTTCGTCGAGGATAAAATACCCTCCCAGGAACAACCCTTTCCTCTGATTCCCTTTCACAGCGGTTTGCTGTAAAGAATTCCTTTTTATATAGTAAGAAAAGTCAGCGCGCGGTATCCGCGTGTTACTGTATTCATTCACTTTTTAACTATCGTTATGAAAATAATTTTATCTATCTCTATTGCCTTGTTATCCCTGGGATGCCTTCAGGCCCAGACTCCGCTGATTACGGATGGCCTGATGATGCCTTCCAAAGACCTGGGCACGGGCGTGTACTATGGCAGTGACCACTGGAAGAATTACTGGGAAGGGTCATTGAAACGGGAGAATGGAAATATCGGGACGCTGACGACACAGACGGTAAGTTTTATGGGTGCTTACGGATTGAATGAACGGGTGAGCCTCGTCGTTCTTGTCCCCTATGTGTGGACCAACGCCAGCGGCGGTACCCTCCATGGTATGAGCGGGTTGCAAGACGTCAGCGTGACGGGCAAGTACAATTTCTTTAAGACGGATATCGGCAACAGCCATCTTAAATTTTTTGCAGTAGGAACGTTTTCGACACCGATGAGCAAGTATACTCCTGATTTTCTTCCGCTATCGATCGGAATGGCCTGCACTAATCTGGCGGGAAGATTGACGGCCGCCTATACCTACAAGCAAACCTGGTATGCAACGGGCTCGGCGGCCTATACATGGCGGAGCAATATTTTTCTGGACCGTCCTTCCTACTACACCAACGGGCAGCTTTACTATACCGATGAGGTACAAATGCCCGGTACATTTGATTTTATCGTGCGGACAGGATACAAGAAGGACCTGTGGCATGCGGAGCTTTACTATACGCAGTTAAATACGTTGGGTGGCGGTGACATTCGCCGGCAGGACATGCCCTTTGCCTCCAACCGGATGAACGCGTCCAAAGTAGGCGCGTCGTTGATGTATGCCTCACCAAAGCTGGAAAATGTGGCGCTCCGCGTTTGGGGTAATTATACGGTTGCGGGACGGAACGTGGGTCAAAGCACAGCGATCATGGCCGGCGTCATGTACTTTTTTCATTTTTCTAAAAATAAATAAAACGACCTATCATGAAATCATCTCAACTCTATATCGCCTTATCCGTTATCGCCATCCTATCGGTTGTTACCGGCTGCAATAAGGATGTGAATACCCTATCGGAAGGGCTTATCCCCTTACAGCCAGCCAACATTGACGCGAATGCAGGTACCTGGAAGCTCATTCTATTGACCACACCCGGTCAGATTGTAGTGGCCGCTCCCGCCGCGGTTACCTCCACGGCTTATGTTGCCGAACTCGCCGCCATTAAGGATGCGCAGAGCAAGCTGAATGACAATCAGAAAAAAACGATCGCCTATTGGGGCGGTGGGGGCATCCTGCGTTGGAACCAGATCTTACGTGAACTCGTGGCGCGCTACAACCTTCCTCCCGCGCCCAGGGACGACGGCTCATATATATTTCCCGATGCAGAGAATCCGTTTGCTGATCCGGCATTTCCTTTTGCGAACCCACCGTATGCCGCCCGCGCCTATAGCTATGTAGCCGTTGCTCAGTACGAAGCCATGAAGGCAACCTGGTATTACAAATATCAATTCAACCGCCCGGCTCCTTACACGGTTGACAACACCATACAAGCGCTCGTGCCGAAAACGGATTTGCCGGCGTACCCTTCCGAGGATGCTGTGATGTCCGGGGTAACGGCAGAAATTCTCAAAGCACTTTTTCCGGCGGCAGTAGAAGAGATCACCAGGAAGGCGGGCGATCAACGCAATGCTGCTTTGTGGTCGGGGAAGGCTTCGACTTCCGATATCGCTGCAGGCCTGGCGTTTGGGAAATCGCTCGCGGCCCTTTTTACAGCGCGGGCTGCCAGCGATGGAATGAAAAATGCGATTGGCACAAAAGTACAATGGGATGCATTTGCAGATTCCGCGACGAAACACGGACAAATTCCATGGCGCAGCCTGGATGTACCGGCCCGGCCCCCCATGTTGCCCTTTTTTGGAAACGTAAAAGGCTGGATGATGAC
>DATHFS010000299.1:0-2111 GCA_035317975.1 Cyclobacteriaceae bacterium
TTGCTCATTGGCTATTATATTTGCTAGAGCGATGGATATTTGTGCGCAAATGCCTTGAAACAACTGCACATTGATCTCTTCAATGTTGCGCAACAGGATTCCAAGGTTCTTCTCCCCGTTGCGCAGCCGCATACCTACAAAGTTTTTGAATCCCATTGCCTTCCAATTCAGTAAATAGGCTGAGGTGATGCCGCGTTGTATTTCTCTCTCTACATTAAGCAATAAAGGGATGGAGCAACTCAGTACGCGGTCCTGCAATCCATCGTTGATAAGATACCTGGCTTGCTGCAGCGCATTCACTATCTTTTGATCGTGTTGTTTTATACCGAGATCATAGACATATGGGCTGATAGTAGTGCCATCTTCATTGATTGTGCGAATGACATAGCCACTCTTCTGATTCAACTTGTTTATTGCAGTGCGAACAGCAAGACGTAATTCATCCTTCGTCCTTACTGCTGCGATGTCGCTGCTAAAATCAAGAAGAAATGATTTTTCTTTTTCTTTTTTAAGCACCTCTTCGTTTATGATAATATTGGATACCGCACTCGATAATTGAGGAGCGATTCCTTTCATAACATTTCGGAACTCGTCACTAAAGCCTTCTGGTTTATCGGTATAAGTATGAATAAAACCCATTGGCTTCCCTTCCTTCATAAGTTTGGTCATTAGAATTTCTTTTACACCTCTTTCATAATTAACCCTGAGAAAAGGGGGGCTTTGCGGCTTGTCCATTATGTTTACCAGCAAAAAAGATATAGGTCCCTCTGCCTGCAATACCGCCTGGATAAATGGTTCGTTCAGCGAAAAATGGGACTGTACCATCTCCTGGTACCTGTCGTGGGATCGGATAGGGGAACCTTCGTTATCGAGCAGGAAAGGAGTATAGGTTTCGTCTTTATAGTCAATGAGTGTAACAATCGTATGACTAATGTAAAACAGCCCTTTGATTCGTTGTTTAAAAAGGGTGAGAAGGTCATTTTTCTCCCGCACTCTGGTGATGTCATTTCCCAGTTCCAACAAGACTTTTCTTTCCTGCTCAAGCGCATTAGTATGAACAGGTATTTCTGGTGGCGGAAGTTTTGCCCTTTTCATGAAGCCAATTTATATAAAATACGGTTTGGCGACTTAAAACTCTTTAATGCCATTTCTGCTTATCGTCCACGGGAGCAGCGAGCACGGCGTGAGCGTATTTAACATAATATAAATTATATAACGAGGCAGTGACTGAAATTAGGCTGTTTGGGGGTTTTGGAGGAAATAGCGAAAGCTCAACCCCAAAATGCCCCTCACAAGTGAGATACAAAATCATCTGAAGAACATTCAATATCCGCGCATCTCTGGAGCCTTCCATGATTATCACAATCCAAAAGTTGTTTCAAACCGTTTGCAGAATATTATCGACTATGTCCAGTTGGATTCGCTGCGTTAGAAAATAAGCGATAACTTTAAGAGATGCATATGACTTATCAATATCTGGTGAATAAAAGAAAGTGCGTTCTTTATGCAATTACTGTAATCGCGGTTATCTGCTTTGCATGCGAAAACAAGAAAGATAATTCAGATTTAGCCGCTGAGGCTATCAACTCCATTACTGAAATCTTCAAGTCACATCCTATAGTTGCGCTAGGTGAAAGCCATGGATGGAAAGAAGAATCTGAATTCATTTTTTCGCTCATCAAAAATGAAGAGTTTCAGCGAACAGTAAATGACATTGTTGTGGAATGCGGGAATGCAAAATACCAATTTTTGATGGATGACTACGTCATGAATGGCAAACAGATCCCGCAAGTTGAACTTCAGAAAGCTTGGAGGAATATGACCGTTCTTTGCACTTGTGACGCCCCTATTTATGAGGAGTTATTTAAAACTGTTAAAGAAGTTAATGTGGGTCTTCAGGGCAAAAAATTACGTGTGCTTCTGGGGGAGCCTGGATTAGATTGGGCTTCAATTCACACTGGAGAAGATTTAAACCCCTGGATAATTCAAAGGGATGTTCACTATGCCGGGGTTGTTGAAAGAGAAGTACTTTCAAAGAGAAGGAAAGCTCTGTTGATCATGGGGAGCTTTCATTTTATCAAGGCCGGTTGGGGAGTGGACCATACAGGAGC
>DATHFS010000300.1:0-2392 GCA_035317975.1 Cyclobacteriaceae bacterium
CTTGAATCTTTCATTGCGGGACCGCTACTCCTGAAATCATCGGAAAGAAATGATTCGAGGTCGGCGGTATCTCCTCTTACGATCGCTTCGCTGTACTTTTGCACCAGTGCTTTGTTTTGTTCGCCCACGGTATCGACCGGCGGGCCGGGCTTGCTGCACGAGGCCAATCCAACAAGGACAATGGCCGGAAAAATTAGTTTTTTCATGGTTGGGTTTTTTTGGTTAGGGTGACGAAGATAAGATAATTCTAATCTAACCGGCTTAATCTTCAGTGATAATTGCTCCTGCGTCCCTGGTCTTGAGCTGGATTCAACTAAGCCTCAAGATCGGCGAGCTCATCTTTATCGCATCTTTAAACGCAATACAACATTTTTGGAAGTAATGTAGAGGGTCTTTTCATCCGGACTCAGCGCGCAATTTGCCGTTGCTTCCGGCAGTTTTATTTTGCCAATTAATTTGCCACCGGAATTGAAAACAACAATTCCACCGGGTCCGGAAGCGAAAACAATGCCATTGCTATCAATCTTCATACCATCCGGACCCCCCTTTTCAGATGGGTCGTGGGCGGTGATATCGTAAAATACCTTGCCGGACGTCACCGCCGTGTCGCCGAGTTCATACTGATACCAACGCGCTTTCTGGCCATCGGAGTTGGCAACAAAAATAGATTTCTGATCGGGCGAAAGTGCAATGCCGTTGGGTCTGGTCAGGGTATCGACAAGCAGGAATACCTTTCCATCCGGTGTGATCTTATAGACGCCCTGGTAAGGGGCTTCTTTGAGCGAATCTTTTTCGTGACCACCCAGCCCATAAGGAGGATCGGTCACGTACAGGTTTCCTTTATTGTCGAAGACAGCGTCATTCGGACTGTCAAATTTCTTACCATGATAGTTGTCGGCGATGGTTGTAAAATCCGAAGCAGGGTGGTCGAGCGGGGCATTCATCACGGCCACCCTTCGATCACCGTGTTGGCAAAGGACGAGTTGACCTTTGGTATTGATCAACAATCCATTGGACCCCCTCTCCCCGCTGGTCGAAGGGGCTTTGCCCGTATAGCCTGATGGGGTGAGGTAAACTTCCTTCCCTTTTTCCTCCGTCCACTTGTAAACCGTATCCTGGGGCACATCTGAAAACAATAGCATCTTCTGACTCTCCACCCATACCGGTCCTTCACTCCACGTAAACCCTTCGGCAATAATTTCCGGCTTCGCCCCGGGAGAAATGATCTGATCAAGGGAAGGATCCAGGCGCTCAATGCTTCCGATGGTTTTTAATTCCTTGACCGGCTTGCAGCCGATGAACAGGGATAAGATAATCCATGTTAAGTTTTGTTTTCTATTCATGATAATGGTTTTTAATGATCTTATTTTCCGCTTGGATCCGGAATGGGGTTGACTCGTTGCGTAAGTTTAGTAAAAATTAGCTTGAAGACAAAGAATTAAGGGATGGCGGATGAGGGTGAGATGTCAAAATAGTTTGAATCAAAAAAGTTGGTAAAAAACCAACTTTTTTGACTAGCTTTACGTTGTGAATGTTATCAGCCGGAAGACCCTGGCAGCGTTTTATGGCGAGCATGCCGATGCCAGGGATCCGTTAGAAACCTGGTACAGGGTATGTAAGAGAGCGACTTGGAATAATTTTAATGAGGTTCAGACAGCCTATCCAACCGCGGATATAGTTGGCGATGGCCGGATGGCATTCAATGTTAAAGGGAATAAATACCGCATTGTCGTGCGATTCAGTTTCCGGTACAAGGTCATCCAGATAAAATGGATCGGTACGCATGGTGAGTACGATAAAATTGATGTGTTGGAAGTTTAAGATCAAGGCATTTTATGAAACATTGGTTAGTGCTGGAAAACAAAAAACAATATGAAACGGCTCTGAAGCGAGTCGATGAGTTGATGGATGTTGATCCGGGTCCGAAAACAGATGCCGGTAAAGAAATGAAACTCCTGCTTTACCTGGTGGAGAAATATGAGGATGCGCACTACCCCATTGGCTTGCCTGATCCCATTGAGGCCATCAAAACGCGCATGGAAGATTTGGGGCTTGAGGCGAAGGATTTGGTTAATGCCATTGGAGATAAGGGCACTGTCTCAAAAGTATTGAATAGAAGAATTCCGCTGTCGCTGCGTATGATCCGCAATCTAAGTGAAATGTTACAGCTTCCCGCAGACGTTCTGATTCAGGAAGTACCGTTGGTGGCGGCCTGAACAATAAGCCTGAAAACGCTCGTACTCAATCAACGATATCGGGTCCATCAGGAATCCTTTTTATTGCCAACTGCCGCAGCGACAGGAAGTGTAAGCCGTAGGCGAGTGGAACGAGAAGGCCGGGCAGCCAGGAAACCGGGAACGAAGTGACAATCGTGTTTGCAGGCTCGTTCATG
>DATHFS010000301.1:0-4963 GCA_035317975.1 Cyclobacteriaceae bacterium
ACGCAAGGCCCGGTCCATCCCGGCAATACCGATCGCCGAGAGCAATCCCCCGATCGTTGTCGGGATCAGGCACACGAACAATGAAATGTAAGCAGCAATCGTGATGGGCGTATTCGCGTAAAGCGCAAACGGCTGAAGGCTAACACAAACAATGATGAAGATCAACGTGAAGGCGGCCAGCAAAATAGTCATGGCAGTCTCATTTGGTGTTTTTTGCCTGGTCGCATTTTCGACTAATGAAATCATGCGGTCCAGAAAACTCTCTCCGGGGCGAGCGGTCACTTCTACTTTTATTCTGTCCGACAGGACCTTTGTTCCGCCGGTCACCGATGATTTGTCTCCACCCGATTCGCGAATCACCGGGGCCGATTCGCCGGTGATAGCGCTTTCGTCAATGGTTGCAATCCCTTCAATGATGGTGCCATCAGCAGGAATGATATCGCCAGCTTCGCAAATGAAGACATCTCCCTTAACCAATAGGTTTGATGACTTGGTCGTGATGGATCCGTCGTCCGATAACACCTTGGCAGGAGTCTCTTCGCGGGTCTTGCGAAGCGCGTCAGCCTGCGCTTTGCCTCGTGCTTCCGCGATCGCTTCCGCGAAATTGGCAAAGAGAACCGTGAGGAGCAGGATGACGAATAGCAAAACATTGTAAGCAAATGAACCCTGTGACGTTTCGCCGGTCAGAATCCAAATGCACACCACCAGCATGACAACCGTACCGATCTCTACGGTGAACATGACGGGGTTGCGGAAAAGGATTTTCGGATTGAGTTTTACAAATGCCTGCTTCAACGCTTCGTTAACAAGGTCTTTCTGAAACAGGGCAATGGCTCTTTGTCTTTTTGACATGGTTATTAGTCTTTAAATAATTTACCTCAAACTGAAATATTCTGCGATAGGACCCAGTGCGAGGGCAGTGAAGAAGGACAAGGCGACAAGGATGGCGATGACTGCAAATACCATCACCCCGAACGTGCCGGTGTCGGCTTTCAGTGTACCGGCGCTTTCAGGAATATGTTTCTTGGCCGCAAGGATACCTGCGATGGCAACGGGCCCGATGATCGGGATGAAGCGGCCCAGGAGCATGATCAATCCGCAGCTGATGTTCCACCACGGCGTATTGTCACCCAAACCCTCAAAGCCGCTGCCATTATTTGCAGAAGCGGATGTGTATTCATAAAGCATCTCCGAAAAACCGTGATGACCGGGGTTGTTCAACCAGCCATAGTCGGGATGAAGATGAATGAGGTAGGAAGACAGCGCCGTCCCGGTAAGAATAAGAAAGGGATGCAGCAGGAAAACAATCATGGCGATCTTCATTTCACGGACTTCAATTTTCTTTCCCAGGAATTCCGGGGTGCGCCCGACCATCAGGCCGGAAATGAAAACGGCGATAATGATGAAGATGTAGAAGTTCAGTAAGCCTACGCCTTTGCCGCCATAGAATGCATTGATCTCCATGCCAAGCATGGTAAACATTCCCGAAAGCGGGGTGAAGCTGTCATGCATCGCGTTAACCGAACCGTTGGAAGTGACTGTCGTGATAATTCCCCAGTACGCCGATGCTGCACTTCCGAAGCGCACTTCTTTTCCTTCCATGCTGCCGAGCGATTGGTCAACACCCATGCCCGTCATGGCAGGATTGCCGTTCATTTCAAGATAAATGGTGGGGATAACGAAGAGAAGAAACCCAACCGTCATCACACCAAAGATCATCCAGGCAAGTTTTTTGCGCTTGAGGTAATACCCCAGTGCAAAGACCAGTGCGATGGAGATGAGGGGGATGGAAATCGCTTCAACCATATTGGTCAGGTAATTCGGATTCTCCAGGGGGTGCGCCGAATTGACACCGTAAAATCCGCCCCCATTTGTTCCTACTTGTTTGATTGCAATCATAGCGGCAGCGGGACCGCGCGACACCTGAACCGTGTCGCCCTGCAATGATAGGATTGTGTCCTTACCCTCAAAGGTCATGGGTGTGCCATTGAACACAAGAATAATTGCGACAACGAGGGAGATAGGTAATAAGATCCGGGTACAAGACGTGAGGAAGTAGGCATAGAAGTTTCCAAGCTTCTCGGTACTTCTCTCCCTGAACGCATTGAAGAGCACAGCCGAAGCCGCCATTCCCACGCCGGCGCTGATAAACTGATAGAGCATCAGTGTCAACTGTCCGAGATAAGAAACACCCGATTCGCCGGAGTAATGCTGCAGGTTGGTATTGGTGACAAAGCTGATCGTGGTATTGAACGCCAGGTCGGGTGTCATCGACGGGTTTGCATCCGGATTGAGCGGCAACCATCCCTGGTTCATGAGGATGAACATGCCGAGCAAAAACCAGATGACATTGATCGTCAGCAGCGCCACCATGTGCTGCTTCCAGGTCATTTCCTTCCTGGAATCAATACCGCTGATCCGGAAGAAGAGCCTCTCAACCGGATTGAAAACAGGGTCCAGAAAAGTACCTTCCCCGGCATAAATTTTGGCAATGTATTTCCCCAGAGGGATGGCCAAGGCTATGGTTGCCAGAAAGATGAAAAGGACACCAATAATTTCAGTATTCATAGCTAAAATTTTTCAGGTTTAACGAGTACGTAACACAGGTATAGAAATACCAGGATTGAAATGACAAATAGGGCGATCATAGGGTTTAGATTTTTTCGAAGAAATCAATCGATTTAAAAAAGAGTGCGAAACACGCCAGCGTCAGCACCAGGAGAATGAAGGTCATCATCGTTTTATGGTTTTAAGGTTCCGATACGGTGGCTTCCAATATCAGTGCCAATGACCCAGGTGGTGGTAACTACCTGATTAGCAAAGCAGAACAGATATTCTTGATGAAGGACAAACAAAATACACTTCGGAATCCGAAATGTACTTTCCGATTCCGAAAGGAGCGGTCTGCCCTGGTGTTAAATGATGTTGTAATCCTTGATCTTCTGGTACAGTGTAGTCAGCCCGATGTTGAGTAAGCGGGCGGCTTGGGCTTTATTTCCTTGTACGTGCACGAGTATTTTCTGAATGTGGGCTTTTTCGACGGATTGAAGGTCCAGGGTATTCACGTCTGCCATGGAGGCGTTGAAATCGGTGGGGAGCAAATCCGGTGTCAGCGTTTCCCCGTCGGCGAGAATCACGGTACGTTCAATCATGTTTTTGAGTTCCCGCACATTGCCTTTCCAGGCATGGTTCAGGAGTGCCTTCACAAAATCCGGACTCATTCCGCCGATACGTCGGTTGACTTTTGCAGCGAAGTGCTGAACAAAGAAATCGGCGATGGGCTGGATGTCCTCCTTTCGTTCTCGCAAGGGTGGCAAATGAATTTGAAATACTGACAAGCGATAAAACAAGTCTTCGCGGAAGTGGCCGGTTTTGATTTCTTCATCCAAAACCTTATTGGTTGCGGCGATGATGCGGACGTTCACTTTTGTTTCTTTGGTGTCTCCCACCCGGATAAAGGCACCTTCTTCCAATACACGCAGCAGTTTTGCCTGAAGTTCGACACTCATTTCGGCGATCTCATCCAGGAAAATCGTTCCCTCATTCGCCTCCTGAAACAACCCTATCTTATCTTTTGTCGCTCCCGTAAAGGCTCCTTCCCGGTGACCAAACAGTTCACTTTCCAATATGTCTTTTCCGAGGGCACTGCAGTTTACGGCAACAAAGGGTTCATTCTTTCTCGGACTGCCATAGTGAATGGCGCGCGCAAAAACTTCTTTACCTGTTCCGGTTTCGCCGGTAAGAAGAACAGTGGTGTTGGTGGCCGCCACTTTTGTCCCCAAGGCAACTGCTTGCCGTATTTCTTTGGACTCGCCGAGAACGTGGGTGAAATTGAATTTTTCTGAAAGCTTGCTTTCCAGCACGACGATCTTCTGCCGAAGGAGCGCCTTTTCTGAGGACTTTGCCAACAATGGAATAATCTTGTCCTTGTGATCGCCTTTGGTCAAATAATCAAAGGCTCCGTTCTTGATGGCCTGCACGCCATCCTGAATGGTGCCGAAGGCTGTCAAAACGATGACTTCAATGTCAGGGAAGCCGGATTTCAGTTTTGCAGTAAGTTCCACTCCGTTGGCATCGGGTAATTTTACATCGATGATGACGACGTGAATGCGTTCCCGTTCTAAAACCTTTAAGGCTGATTTAGCATTCGCTGCCTGATAAACGGTATACCCTTCCAGTTCAATGATCCGTGCCAATAGCTTGCGCAGATTTTCTTCGTCGTCGATAATGAGGATAGCGGCTCCGTTCATTCTGTAAAAGTAGCCACAGATTCATTGATTTTAATAAAATCTATCGCTGGATCCCAGGCCCACCTTTTTATCGGCGCAAGGTGTTGTCCCTACGGGACGATGAGTATCTCATGGCCCTTTTCTACAAATATGTTGTCCCTAGCGGGACATTAATTCCTCGGTTAAGCTTCCATACCTAAGTAATTATTGGTCGAGCATCGTCTCTCGAAGAGGACGATGCGAATTAATGAGTTCAAACGTATCGTCCCCTTAGGGAGATGATAATTGGCTATACTATCATCCCCATCGGGAGACGATACTTGACAGTGTGTCCAGCATCGTCTCTCGAAGAGGACGATGCGATCGGTTGGTTGTATAAGTTCTCTTGGGGAGACAATCCTTGGCGTTTGCGTCAAGGATTGCTCACCTCCAGCATCACCACGCCCCCATATTCATACTCCGAAGTTTCCCAACTTTGAAACGCATATATCGATTTTCCATTTTTTGACCAATTGGGCTGAGCAAGGGAAGCAGCGGAGTCAGTGATCTTTCGCAGACCTGTGCCGTCAATGTTAACAACATAGAGCTGGCCCACATTCGCTAGTCCCAACCGGTTTGATGAAAACACAATTTGCCTGCTATCGGGCGACCACCATGGCCATCCATCAAAAGCCGGACTTCTGGACAGGTTAATGGGATTGCTGCCATCTATATCCATTACAAAAACTTCAGAA
>DATHFS010000302.1:0-2772 GCA_035317975.1 Cyclobacteriaceae bacterium
CGTATAAAAATTTCGCATTTGTACAGTTTTGGAATGCTGCTCAGCGGACTTTCCATGCTTGTGATGATGAGCCTGGACCACCTTTCGGTTGTCGGAGTTGGCGTGGCGGGAATTCTGATGGGTTGTTCGTTTGGCTTTTTCTGGGCCAACCGGGATTTCCTGGCTCTGAATACCACACAAGATTCAACGCGCAACTATTACTATGGTCTGGAGACCTTCTTTTATACCATCACCTACATAATAGTACCCCTTATGGTCGGGGCCTTCCTGGCCAATACGGAAGCAAAGGGATGGTTGGGTGGAAATATCAACCTGGCTTACAAGATCGTGACGCTGGTGGTTTTTCTTCTCACCATTCTCTCCAGTGTCATTATCCATAAAGAAAAATTCAACAACCCCGTGCAAAAGGAATTTCTATTTTTCCGGTTTCACGTGCTGTGGAGAAAAATGCTGGTGCTGGCCGGGCTCAAGGGGCTTGCCCAGGGCTACCTGGTTACCGCACCCGCCATCCTGATCATGCGCCTCGTAGGCAATGAAGGGTCGTTGGGATTGGTGCAAGGCGTTAGCGGCGTCGCGACGGCGCTGATGTTGTACGTGCTGGGCCGGACGACCCAACCGAAGGATAGAATTTACATTTTTTCTGTCGGCTTATTTATTTTTTTAGCGGGTACCCTCGTCAACGGAATTTTATTCTCTGCTCTTGGTGTGATGGTATTTGTGTTGTGCAAGGTGCTATTCTCGCCTTTGCATGACATTGCTTACTATCCCACGGAGATGCGTGTGATCGACGTGGTTTCCAAAATTGAAAACAGGAATGAGTTTGCCTACATCTTCAACCACGAGTTTGGTCTCTATATAGGAAGGTTCATCGGCCTGGCCCTGTTTATATGCCTCGCCACCTACGTCTCTGAAGGGTTTGCATTGAAATATGCCTTGATCATCATTGCCGTTGCTCAATTGGCTTCCATCCCTATGGCAAAGCACATTATAAAAGAAGCTGATAAACTCAGCCCGGCATGAGAAAATACATCAACGTTCGGAATGTATGCACCCTTTCTGTTTTAGGAAGTGTTTTGTTGTTGGTTCAGGGTTGCCAACAAAAACAAGAGCCGGTAAGTCAGGTCACGATCGACCGGATTGCCCTTATGCCGAACCAACCGCAGCCTTTTAAAATGACCGATTGGTATGAGAAGGCCCACCATTATGATCAATATGTCTTTAATCCCGACCTGAAAGGGGAATTCCGGCCCTTCCTCTGGATCGATAGCGCAAAGCGCAACCTCCCTCAGAATACATTCGGTATCTACACGGTAATAGGAGACGTGCGCCAGGGAGCAAAAGGAAGTACCGAATTTCACGAGGCGCTGTGTTCCATGGGTTCATTGCTGAGCGCCGGACTCGTTGGCATTGACAAGACCAATCAAAACGGTTTTAATTATGTGAAGATGACGCAGAATTATTTCAATTCTGCGAACGGTTGGAATATCATGATGGACAATACCAGTGCCAGGGTGGCACCACTCGGCGGCGGATATGGCCGGGATTGGTGGTACGATGTTTTTCCCAATGTTTTGTACTACGGACTTTGTGAATTGTTTCCGGGCGTATCCGGGGCGGACAGTTTGCAGCGCATTATTGCGGAACAATTTTTTAAAGCGGATTCTGTCTTACACGGCAATTACGATTACTCCTTCTTCGACTACAGCCAGATGAAAGGAATGGTTAACCACATTCCACACCAGCAGGATGCGGCGGCCGGTCATGCCTATGTATTGTTGTGCGCCTACGAAAAATTCCACGACGACCGGTATTTGCAGGGGGCCAGGTCGGCGATGGATGCATTTATCAATCAAAAGGAAAGCAGGTTCTATGAAGTGCTGATGCCCTTTGGCGCGCTTGTCGCAGCACGCCTGAATGCAGAGCACGGAGCGCACTACGATGTGAAGAAAATTCTGGATTGGACGTTTGAGGGGTGCAAGGCCAATGATGGAAGAACCGGGTGGGGCGTGATCGCGGAACGGTGGGGGGAGCATGATGTGTATGGGTTGCAGGGAAGTATTACGGATGGTGGAGGGTATGCTTTCCTTATGAATTCCTTTGATATGGCCTGGCCGCTTGTTCCGATGGTCCGGTACGACAACCGGTATGCAGAAGCCATTGGTAAATGGATGCTGAACGTTACCAACGCTGCACGGTTGTTCTATCCATATGAGATCGATGACCAGCACCAATGGCTTCCGGAAAGGAAAGAGATCACCAAAAATGTGATCGCCTATGAGGGCCTGCGAAAGGTGGATTATACCTACAAGAAAGTATCTCTTCAAGGCATGAGCCCCGTGGCGTTGGGCGATGGCCCGCAATGGGTGAAAGGCCAGCCCGAGACCTCCATGTACAGCCTATACAGTTCAGCGCAGGTTGGGATTTTCGGGGCTATTGTCAGGAAAACAAACGTGGAAAAAATTCTACAACTTAATTGCAATGCCACGGATTTCTACAGCAAAGACTCTTTTCCCACCTTCTTATACTACAATCCCTACGATACAATCAAGTCAGTTTGCTATACGAATCCGGAAAAATCAAAGGTCGATCTGTTCGATGCCCTGAGGCACGAATATTTATCCAGGGAAATTTCCGAAGAAGGGTGTTTTGAAATTCCGGCCAGATCGGCCAAGCTCATTGTGGTATTGCCTTCGGGAAGTGAATTGAAAATGAAGGATGGAAATTATACAGTCGGTACGACCGTAGTTGCTTTCAATCAAAAATAAATCCATT
>DATHFS010000303.1:0-4641 GCA_035317975.1 Cyclobacteriaceae bacterium
CCCAGAGGCGCCTCCTTATTCTTGCGCTGCAGAATCTCCAGCTTTCCGTTGGCTGCGGTGGTAGTCGCAAAGTCAGCGACAAACGGGGGTTGCCGGTCGGCCGGAATAGCAACGCAGATCGGATTGGTACCGAGCAGTCGCTCAACCGAATAGGTAGGCGCTACCAATGGACTCGCATTGGTCATCGCCATGCCGATCATATCGTGTTGAAGGGCTTTCATGGCGTGATACCCTGCAATGCCGAAGTGATTGGAATTTTTTACGGCTACCCAGCCCGTACCACATTGCCTGGCCTTCTCAATGGCAATCTCCATCGCCCTTGGAGCAATCACCAGACCTAGTCCGGAGTCGCCATCCACAACGGCCGTACTCGGAGACTCATGAACGATGCGAATGTTGGGTTTGGCGTTGATGCGTTTCGCTTCCCATAGCCGGACGTAACCGCTCAATCGGGCTACCCCGTGGGAGTCGATCCCGCGAAGGTCCGCACTGAGCAGGGCGTCCGTGGCTTGCCGGGCCTGGTCTTCCGGGCAACCGATTTTCTGAAAGATTTCAAAGGCAAATTGCCAGAGTGATGGATAAGAGAAAAGAGGATCGTTCATGAAGGCAAAAATCTCGTTTTGAGGGCAATTTTCAAGCTTTTCAGAAAATTATCATTCTAAATATGGAAATTGCCCCGGTGGGACATCTTAAGATCGAAACGCCAGAAACTTTTTCAATATTATGAAACATCAAATCCTCTCCGCCGCTTTATCGCTTGGTATGCTCACTACGTTGGCCCAGGTTGAGAAAGTCACGGATTCCAAAATCACGAATGTCACCGTATTTCTCAATAAGGCCCAGGTGATGCGGGAGGCATCCGCCAGGATCGAAGCAGGCAAAACCAACCTGGTTATCGCCGGGTTGACATCCCAACTCGATCCTCAGAGTATCCAGGTAACGGGGAAAGGAAGTATCGTTATTCTGGGGATCAGCCATCGTCAGAATTTTCTCAATGAATTCAATGTGCCGAAAGGATTGAAAGTGCTGAGAGATTCTGTCGAATCCCTTCAGAAGCAGGCAGCCCTGGAGCAAAGTCAAAAAGAGATTCTTAACAAAGAAGAACAGATGTTGCTCGCGAACCAGAAGATCGGGGGGACCACGCAAAACCTTACTGTCACGGAGTTGAAAAGCATGGCGGACTTCTATCGCAGCCGGCTCGGGGAGATCGTTACGGCGCGCATGAAACAGGATGAAAAAATAAAAAAGATCAATGAGAGAATAGCCAAACTGCAACAGCAGATCAACAGTCAAAATGAATTGTATTCGCGCAATACAAGTGAAATCATTGTGAGCGTTTCTGCGGAGGCACCTACACCCATTGAACTTGAGGTAAACTACATTGTAGCCAACGCAGGCTGGTACCCGGTATATGATCTGCGTGCTATTAATACAAGGAAACCCCTTCAACTCAGCTACAAGGCCAACGTGCAGCAGGCAACGGGTGAAGATTGGAAAAATGTGAAGCTGAAATTGTCAACAGCCAATCCCAACCTGAGTGGATTGAAACCCGAATTGAGCGCATGGTTTTTGAATTTTGATGTACCCGTCCAGATTGGCTACAGGAGCAATGGAAGAGGAATGATGAAAAAAGCGGAAGGTCCAGCCCCGGTCATGGCCGATGAAATGGAGAGTAAAACCATGGCCGTGGCTGAAACATCGGCGCAGTATGTTAGCACCATCCAAACCACACTGAACACGGAGTTTGACATTTCACTTCCGTATACGGTAGCATCTGCTTCGAAGCCAACGCTGGTGGATATCAGAAACTACGAAGTAAAGGCCGACTATCTCTATTCCGTTGCTCCTAAGCTGGATCAGGATGCTTTCCTGCTCGCTCGCGCAACAGGTTGGGAAGAATACAGTTTGCTGCCCGGGGAAGCGAATATTTTTTTTGAGGGAACATTTGTTGGCAAAACATTCATTGACCCCAACACCATCAAAGACACCCTCTCCGTGTCCCTGGGCCGCGATAAGCGCATCGTGGTAAAACGCGAAAAACTGAAAGAGCTAACCTCCCGCAAATTAATCGGCGCCAATCAACGCGAAAGCTATGCCTGGGAGATTTCTGTGAGGAATACAAAAGCCGAGGCCATCAAAGTCATTGTAGAAGATCAGGTACCCATTTCTCAAAACAGCCAGATTGAAGTCAGCGTATTGGATGTGGCGGGCGCGAAATACAATAAGGATACGGGGAAGCTAAGCTGGGAACTAAATCTTCAACCGAACGAGACGAAGAAGATGGTTTTCAAATATGAGGTGAAGTATCCGAAGGATAAGCCGGTTAATGGGCTTTGATGCGGATTTGTTTCCCGCAGATCGCGCAGATTTTCGCAGAAGTGAGATTTGCGGGAAGAAGACCTACGTCTAATTTAAAACAGCATAGCATCGGGGAGATCCGCCTTCGCCAAGGCTACGGCGGACAGGTCTGCGGGAAAAAAAATTACTGAGTCTGTAATGAAGCAAGTACTCCCTCTTTTAATGAATAAGAAGAAACGCGAATAGAGCTGAACGTGTGATGATCCAGGAGAAACTTGATTAGACAGCATGCCACCACAATCATATCCACCCGCATTACGATCATGCCGGGGATGAGGAGGCGCGCGGCGCGATCCTTCACCAACAGCAAAGCAAACGTCTCATAGAAACTCGGAAGGGTGAGCGGAGTTTCCGGGGCATCCGGCTGTTGCAGAAGTCCGTAGCGGGCGCAATGGATGTCGCTGAGGGTATCAAACGTGCCGGAGGAACCGATGAGAACGGAGGGCTTCCATTTTCCGATTTGTTCCAGGAGCGGCTTTAGCGCGTCGCTTAGATAATCATTCAGTTTTTTGACTTCTTCCGGTGGAATCGGATCCCGTTGATGGAACCGTTCCAGCAACCGCTGGCCGCCGATCTCAAAACTGTGCTTCCAGAAAACCTCATGGCTGTTGCCTATGATGAATTCTACACTTCCTCCTCCGATATCAATAATAAGAGAAGTTTCCTCGCCCAGCGGTATGGCTTCCCGGATTCCCTTATAAATATAGTCTGCCTCCTGGTCGCCTGAAATGATGTTGACTTCAATACCGGTTTGCTGTCGAATCTGTGCCGCCACCGCTTTTCCGTTTTGTGCATTGCGAAAGGCGCTTGTACCAAAAGCGAGTATACGCCCGATTGATTCTTCTTCGATAATAGCCTTAAAGATCTTCAAGGCTTCGAGCGCCCTGCTTATGCCTTCTTCCACAATGATCCCCCGGGTGATTCCACCAACACCAATTTTCGCCGCCACGCTTTCCCGCCGGATGATCCGGTAGCGGCGGCCATCCCATTCCGCTAACAACAAGTGAAACGTGTTAGTACCTAAATCTATAACCGCTACTTTCTTGTCCATATTAATCTTTTATCGCGGCATTTTTTTCCCGCAGATCACGCAGATTTTCGCAGAACATCCTCTGCGTTGATCTGCGTGATCTGCGGGAAAAAATTCCAGAGCAAAAGGCAAATTACTATTTCCCCGGCAACTATACCTATATTTGGTCACACATTGACTTCGATGGCAAAACGAAAAATTTCTTCTGAGGTACTACAGCAAAAGTTTGCTGAACTCGAACGCAAAAATCAGGAAGCGTTGTTGGGGGGAGGAGAGAAAAGGATTGAGCAGCAGCATGTCAAAGGGAAACTCACGGCCCGGGAACGGATCTTGCTTTTGCTCGATGAAGGTTCTTTTGAAGAACTTGGCAAGTTTGTGATGCACCGCAGCAAAGATTTCGGTCTTGACAAGGAATATTACCTGGGGGATGGCGTGGTGACAGGCTATGGAACAGTCAACGGCAGGCTGGTCTACATATTCTCACAGGACTTTACTGTATTTGGCGGTTCCCTTTCAGAGACCCATGCCGAGAAGATTGTCAAAATAATGGACCTGGCAATGAAAAATGGTGCGCCCCTGATTGGATTGAATGACTCCGGTGGGGCACGCATCCAGGAAGGTGTGGTGTCGTTAGCCGGTTATGCGGATATTTTTTATCGCAACGTGATGGCTTCGGGAGTGATCCCCCAGATCTCCGCTATCCTGGGTCCGTGCGCCGGCGGTGCAGTGTACTCGCCAGCGATGACGGATTTTGTATTTATGGTGGAGGGAACATCGTTTATGTTTGTGACCGGACCGAACGTGGTGAAAACGGTGACGCACGAAAATGTGACAGCCGAAGAGTTGGGCGGCGCGTTGACACACAGTACGAAAAGCGGTGTCACCCATTTCGCTTGCGCCAACGAAGCCGAATGTCTTGCCCAGATCAAAATACTTATCAGCTACCTTCCACAAAATTGCGAAGACGATGCACCGCGCAATTCCTATACCGAAGGAGATGAGTTGCGCCCTGTCTTGAATGAAATTATTCCTACCAACCCTAATCAGCCTTATGATATGCGTGAGGTGATCAACGGTGTGGTCGATGAGGGCAGTTTTTTTGAAGCCCATAAGAATTTTGCAGAGAACATCGTCGTAGGGTTTGCCCGGCTTGCCGGGAGGAGCATTGGAATTGTCGGTAATCAACCGGCATCGTTGGCTGGTGTTTTGGATATCCATTCGAGTATAAAAGGCGCGAGGTTTGTCCGGTTTTG
>DATHFS010000304.1:0-3840 GCA_035317975.1 Cyclobacteriaceae bacterium
CGCGGATAACGATCATGACCTTGATCTCTATGTCGTGAGTGGTGGGTACGAATATGAAACTAACGATAAACTGTTGATGGATCATTTATACCGGAATGACGGTAAAGGAAATTTCGTGCGGGCAAACGATGCCTTGCCGGAAATCTTTTCCAGTGGGGCATGTGTGCGCGCAGGAGATGTTGATATGGACGGTGACATGGATTTATTTGTGGGTGGACGGCTGATTCCCGGGAGGTATCCGGAATCACCGGATAGCTATTTGTTAGCGAATGATGGTACGGGAAGGTTCACGGATCAGACGGATGCAATGGCCCCTGTGCTAAAGGGGCGTGGTATGGTAACCGATGCGGCGTGGGTAGACTTAAACAAAGACCGAAAACCGGATCTCGTGTTGGTCGGTGAGTGGATGCCCATCACATTTCTTGTCAATGAAAACGGAAAACTCATTGATCGGTCTTCCTCTTACCTCAAGGAACCTTCCGCCGGATGGTGGAATTGTATTGCCGTCTCGGATATTGATAAAGACGGGGACGATGATTTGATCGTTGGAAATAACGGTATGAATAACCAGATGAAGCCTTCTGAAAAAGAACCGGTAACGATGATATTTGGCGACTTTGATAAAAACGGATCAATCGATCCGATCATCAGTTATTTTATACAGGGTGAGAGCTTCCCCTATCCCAATCGCGATGAATTGACGGATCAGATCCCCTCGTTCAAGAAAAGGTTTACGGATTATGATTCGTATTCAAAGGCCACGATCTCCACGATTCTTACTCGGGAGGAATTGAAGAATTCAGCAACCCTGACAGCGAACCGGTTCACTACTTCCTTGCTGATCAATCAGGGAAATGGTTCGTTTACCTTTGGTTCACTTCCGCAGCAAGCACAAGTGGCTCCTGTATTTTCCATTGCGGTGATGGATGTGAATGCAGATGGAAACCCCGACCTGATCATGGCCGGTAACCTTTCGCACGCGCGTGTACGAATGGGTAAATTGGCTGGGAATTACGGTTTTGTTTTTCCGGGGGACGGAAAAGGAAACTTTACCTATCTTTCCCAGGTTCGGTCAGGCCTTCACGTTCGGAACGATGTAATGCATATTGCAGTAGTAAATAAAATAGTCGTATTTGGCATAAATGATGGGCCGTTGAAGACATATAAATTGAAATAGGGCTGTGTTTATTTCAACTGAGGCAAATTTAATTTACATTGAAATATGAAAGCTAGTAAGTTTATTATTCTGCTATTAATATGGCTTTTGATGGCAGAATGCAGCGCCCAACTATGTCATACGTATGATTCGCAATACCGGAGTAGACCACATAAAAGGTAGTTTCCCGAAGGAGTTATTTCCCGCAGATCGCGATTGTTTCCCGCAGATCGCGCAGATTTACGCAGAGCTGACGCACGCTGTACCGGGTGGCGAAACTTTGCCCAAGTTAATTTATTTTCCATCCCGAGTTAATTTCTTTTCTATCCCGAAACCTGCGCGATCTGCGGGAAACCCTTCTGCGTAAATCTGCGCGATCTGCGGGAAACCCTTCCGCGTAAATCTGCGCGATCTGCGGGAAATACTGCCGTGATAGCCTTAAATTTGATGTATGATCAAAAATTACTTCAAGATCGGGTGGAGGAATCTCCTTGGAAACAAAGGATATTCATTCATCAACATCAGCGGGTTGGCGATGGGCATGGCGGTAGCGATGCTGATTGGCCTATGGGTCTTTGACGAGCTGAGTTTTAACAGATCGTTTGAGAAGTATGACCGCATAGGAAAGATGTATCATCACCTTACATTCGGTGAAAATATTCTTACTATCGATGATATGCCTTACCCCGTGGGCAATGAGGTAAAAAACAACTATGCTGATTTTGAGGAAGTCACCATGACAAAGGAGGAGGACCATATTATTGGTTATGAAGAAAAGAAATTTTTCAAAACCGGACTTTTTGTGGAGCCTCAATTTGCTGCGCTGTTTTCATTGCACCTGCTTCAAGGCTCAGCGGAATCGCTAAAAGATCTTCACTCCATTCTGATTTCTAAATCGCTGGCGCACGATATAGGAGCCGATAACACCATCGGCAAAATGATCAAGTTTGATAATCTTGATAATTTGATGGTCGCCGGCGTGTTCGAGGATTTTCCATCGAATTCGCAGTTTGCTGAGATAACGATGCTCTTGCCGATGACCTATTATTTTACCATCAGCGAATCCACCCGGAAAAAAATGAATAACTGGGAAGATTACGATTTTCAATGCTATGTGCTGCTAAATGATAAAACGTCATTCGGGCAGGCGGAACCGAAAATAAGAAACGTACTTTATCAAAAGGTCTCCGGGGATGGAAAGGCAATTAAACCGGAAGGTATTTTATTTCCAATGGAAAAATGGCATCTCTATTCTGAGTTTAAGGATGGAAAAAATATCGGGGGCAAAATTCAATTTGTATGGATGTTTGGAATGATCGCCCTATTTGTACTGCTGTTGGCGTGTATCAATTTTATGAACCTGAGTACAGCGCGAAGTGAAAAACGATCGAAAGAAGTAGGGATCCGCAAAGTGATGGGGTCGGGACGCAATCAGTTAGTGAACCAGTTTTTGAGTGAATCCTTGCTGGTCGTCCTGCTTGCTTTTTTGACGGCCGTGCTAATCGTAATAGTGTGTTTGCCGTGGTTTAACGAATTGGCAACCAAAAAGATTACGATTCCCTGGGGAAATGCTTACTTCCTTTTGTTATCCATCTTGTTTGTAATCATTACCAGCGTACTGGCAGGCAGTTATCCTGCCTTGTATTTGTCCTCTTTTAATCCGGTCCGGGTATTGAAAGGAACGTTTACCGCCGGGCGTTATTCTATGATTCCCCGAAAGGTGATGGTTGTTTTTCAGTTTGCGATTTCTACGGCCATGATCATCGGCACGATCGTCGTGTTTCAGCAGATCCAACATGCAAAAGAAAGACCGGTGGGCTTCGATCGCAAGGGAATTATCCATATTGGTGTCCGCACTCAGGATTTGGCAAAGGCAGACTACAACTCGCTTCGCAATGAACTTTTGGCTACTGGAGTAGTGGAAAATATGGCCAAATCAGATTTTCCAATTACAGGAGGCGCCAGTGCGGATGCGTCGCTGACCTGGCAGGGAAAGGATCCTGCTTTCCGTCCGTTGGTTGCCATGAACAGTTGCAGTCATGATTTTCCAAAAACGAATGGATTTCAGTTCGTGGAAGGCAGGGATTTTTCGCGTGAGTTTAGTACGGACTCCTCCGCGTTGATTGTAAACGAGATGGCGGCCAGCCTTTTTTCTGATAAAAGTGCAATCGGCAAAAAAATAATATTCGGTTCCGGAAAGGAAAGGGAAATCATTGGCGTCATAAAAGATCAGGTGAGGTGGACGCCCTTTTCGAAACAATCGCCGCATATCTATTTTATCAGCTATAAGGGTATGGGATATCTCACCATCAGAATGAAGGCGAATGTGGAGGTTCACCATGCCTTGACTAAAATTGAAGGGGTTTTGAAAAAGGTCGATTCAGGCGCTCCATTTGATTACAAATTTCTGGACGATGACTATGCACGACAGTTTAAGGATGAAGAGCGCATCGGTAAACTCGCAGGTGTATTTGCCACCCTGGCCATCTTTATCAGCTGCCTGGGCATTTTCGGGCTAGCTTCTTTCGCAGCCAGTCAGCGCACCAAAGAGATTGGCATACGCAAAGTGCTGGGTGCCTCCATCTTCACCGTGTGGAAAATGCTGTCGCGTGATTTTGTATGGCTCGTGGTTGCTTCTTTTTTGCTGGCGGCGCCCCTGACTTATTATTTTTCGAATCAATGGC
>DATHFS010000305.1:0-2732 GCA_035317975.1 Cyclobacteriaceae bacterium
GTAAACTTAACCAGCGATCAACGGTCTGTTATTTTCTACCCTTATGAAAGCAAAGGCACCGGGCGGGATAGAAAAGTGTTGGTCAATGGAATCGAATACCATTTCCTGATTACAAAGACTGCTGAAGGCCAGCGCCAGGACATTGTGGACGGTGCGAAAAAAACATTGGCTACGACATGGCTGAGCGGCGGAAAGAGAGGTGTCATTGTCTTGCCTGACAATTCAAGCTATTCCATGGTGAATCCCAATAAGGAGACCTGGATTTATCAAACGGACGGAAAGGACGTAGTCAATGTGTCTTACAGAAAGGTATCCGGTAAGAAATCGCTGACGATCGTTGTGGATTCGGTGGTGGTAAATCAATTGCCCCTGCAACTAATTTGTCTCGAGCGGGGAACAGACTTTATTACTCACAAGTCTACAACCGGCCCACTTATTATTGTAGGAATTCTGCTTGCAGTGCTGAGGGCCGTTGCCAGTTCTTAACAGCAGCCTTGACAAGTCTGATATATGGAAGTAGGAGAGATTAGCTTTGACTGGGGAGTTAAAATTAGGAAATAAAAGAGTAAAGAAAATGAACAAGTTCACTGCTTTTGTAGCAATCCTTGTTTCCATCGGCACTTACTCCGTCCACGCCCAGAACAAGGTTGGCTTACCGGACAGTACTCTATTCAGAGAAGTGGATAGTCTTCAGTGGGTGGGATCAAGATGGGATTCACTTTCGTTAAATGAGTTAAATAAGATCGATTCGTCTATCAACCATCTCACCAGGAAAATTGACAGCCTTCAGTCACATGGATTGCCCATATCCCATTATCAAAACAAGATCGACAGTCTATCTCGGCGGCTTAATTTTAATGTCTCAATCAAGAGCCCAATTGATAGTTTGAGGAGGAGAGGCAAGACTTTTTTTTCAAAGGCGAATCACAAACGAGACAGCCTCCAAAATGAGATTCACAAAAAGTCGATTGCATTGCAGAAAAAAATCAAGGGTGCAACCGGCTCGGTCGATTCCCTTGCCCTAAAGGCCGCGAATAAGATCAATTCAAAGCTCGGAAGGATTACAGCAGAAGAAAACAAGATTCTCAAGGAGGCTAAATTGCCGAATTCCTCCTTGCCTGTGCCAAATGCCAGTGCCATTGGTAAAGAATTCAACCCATCCGGCGAGTTGAACCAATTGAATAACCAAATCCCAAATGCCAACCTGCCCGATGCGAATGCACTGGGAAAGGAATTGAATGCACCAGGCGACTTGAATCAGTTGAATTCCGTGAACAAGGAACTATCAAACGCCACGCAAGGGAATCCGCTTACTTCCGAAATCAAGAAACTCGAAACTTCACCCAGCAGGGAATTGGCTGGCTCCGGGGTCATGAAATCAATCGCTGAATTGAAAACCGAAGAGCAGAAAATAAAGGGCTTTGAAAAAAAAGCGGATGGGTACAAACAGGATATCAAGAAGGTCGGCAAAGGGGAACTTCAACAAATGCAGGCTTTGCCCAACGACGCTGAAAATGCCGCAGCGAATGTGGCGGAAATGAAAGAGTTAAAGAGTGAGACTGCGCAAATCAAGACGACGAAAAACGCCCTCCAACAGTACAACGATCTGCTCCAAAACATGGGAACTCCAAAGGGCCTGAAGGAAGGGGGAGCCATCGCCACGAAGGAAATGCCGGATCTCTTTGCTGGCAATGAGGCAAAATTGCAGGCCGGCATCGCCCAGCTCGACAAGCTGAAGAAAAAATACCATACCATCGCCGACAGCCGCTACCTGCCCAAACATGTTCCAAACGAAATGAAAGGCAAACCACTGAAGGACCGGTTAATACCCGGTCTTACGTTGCAGTTGTATAAAGGCGACAAACTGGGTATCGACCTTTCACCGTACCTGATGTATAGACTTACCGGTAAACTCCGCCTCGGAGCCAGCGGAACGTACCGGTTGCTGATCAACAGTAAGCAATGGAACATCCGGCCCGGAATGGTGTATGGAGTCCGCGCCATGGCTGATTATCGCTGGATCAATTCCTGGTATGGTCACATGGAGGGCGAGTGGATGCACTATGATCCTACCGTTCAAAGTCAGTACCGATTTCCGGCCGACCCGCCCCTCAAAGAATGGAACGCCAAGCTCAACATCGGGATGCTCCGCACTTACAAGATCAGTCGTCGCTTCATAGGGCAATGTCAACTTTTATACAATGCCCTGGATTGGACGCGCTTCCCGCAGAACAGGAATACCTCGGTGAGGTTTGGTTTTGAATATAAATTCAATGCAAAAAAGCCGGGGAAAAAATGAGCTAAAAAGAGGTATGAAATCGTTAACTTTGTTAGATCAAATCAATAACACCATGGGAGCAGCACAAATCAGGGAAGAACTACATCAGTTTATCAATCATGCTGATGAACGAGTTTTAAATTTGATTTATGGCATGATGAAAGCTGATAGTGAACCGGGAGTTTTAACTACGGATCAGCAAGAGGACTTGGATAAGCGAATAGCACGCCACAAAAATGGAGAATCAAAATCTTATAGTCGATCAGAAGCCAGAGCCCAAATTGTCTGAACTGTGATTCTTGTGATTTGAGTGATGACCATGATTCAATATATAAAAATTTCAACAAAACGCATAGAATTGCGATCAGCCTCGAATCCACTGCTTCCCGCCTCATACCCGCTTCTTACTTCTTACTTCTCAACTTCTCGCTTCTTCGCTTCTCAATCCTCCCCT
>DATHFS010000306.1:0-5175 GCA_035317975.1 Cyclobacteriaceae bacterium
CAAGGGAAATCCTTCTCATGCCTGTCCGCGACAGCTGGTAAAGAAGGTGATTCAGGATGCCCGTGGACAGGGATTTCAACCCGTATTTTCACAGGAATTTGAATGGTTCAACTTTGAGGAAACGCCCAGGAGCGCCCAGGAAAAGAATTACAAAAATCTTACTCCGCTCACGCCGGGCATGTTTGGCTACTCCATTCTCAGAAGCACGTTGCAAAATCCATTTTTTACAGATCTTTTTGAATTGCTAAGAAAGTTTGATGTGCCACTGGAGGGCCTCCACACCGAAACCGGACCCGGCGTACTCGAAGCTGCCATCGCATACGCCCCCCTTCTGGAGGCCGCTGATCGCGCTGTGGTATTCAAAACAGCGGTTAAAGAGATTGCCTATAAACATGGTATCATGGCTACGTTTATGGCGAAGATCAGTGAAAGTCTTCCCGGATGCGGCGGGCATGTTCATCAGAGTCTGTGGGACAAAACGGGAAAGAAAAATGTTTTCTATGATGAGAAGGACAAGAGCCATATGAGTGAGGTGATGAAGAGTTATGTGGCGGGACAATTGTTCTGCCTGCCCGAGATTTTACCGATGTTTGCCCCGGTGATCAACAGTTATAAGCGTTTGGTGGAAGGGGCGTGGGCGCCGACAACGCTTACGTGGGCGGTGGACAACCGGACCGTGGCGTTGAGGATCCTGTCTGGAGGGAGCAAGTCATGCCGGTTGGAAACACGAGTGATTGGTTCGGATGCCAATCCGTATTTGGCAATGGCCGCCTCGCTTGCTTCGGGATTGTACGGAATCAAAAACAAACTGAAGCTAAAGCAACCTGCCACCGTGGGAAATGGTTATCGCGATTTTTCAAATGGCACCCTCCCCAAAACCCTGGAAGAAGCGACCGTCAAAATGAAGGAATCGAAAATAGCCAGAGCTATTTTTGGAGAGAAATTTGTGGAGCACTTTGTCCAGACAAGGGAATGGGAATGGAAGCAACATTTGAAGGCAGTCACTGATTGGGAGATGAGGCGGTATTTTGAGATTATTTAATATGAACATTTCCCAACTATGACCTACGACAAAATCTATCAATACAATTTTCCGACGACCATCCGGTTTGGCGCCGGGGTGGTGAAAGAACTCGGTGACTACCTGGTAAAAAACGGACTGTCAAATCCCTTGATCGTTACCGACCCCACGGTCGCGCAGCTTGGTTTCTTTAAAGAGATAGTCGGAGACCTGAAGAAAAAAAATCTGTCTGTCGAGGTATTCCACGACATACATAAAAACCCGGTCAAGTCCGACGCGTACAAAGGAACCGATGTTTTCGATGGCACAAAACGGGATTCCATTGTTGGTATTGGAGGGGGTGCCGCCCTGGATGTGGCGCGGGCGATTGTTTTAAGGGTCAATCACCGGGAAGACCTTTTTAAATACGACGATCTGATCGGCGGTGACGTGTACATCACCAACGACGTGCCTCATTTTGTCACGATCCCGACCACGGCAGGTACGGGAAGCGAAGTGGGCAGAAGCGCCGTCATCTCCGACGACATCACGCATCAGAAGAAGATCCTTTTTGCGCCCAAGCTAATTGCTAAAATTGTATTTGCAGACCCCTTCTTGACGATGGAGTTACCGTCGGCCATCACGGCAGCAACTGGAATGGATGCCTTAACACACAACATGGAAGCCTATCTGGCTAAAATGCCCCATCCGTTGTGTGAAGGAATTGCGCTGGAAGGAATTTCGATCATTAACCGGTCGCTGGAAAGAGCAGTGAACAAGCCTGACCTGGAATCGCGAGGGAACATGCTGATGGCATCGTTGATGGGGGCCGTAGCCTTTCAAAAGGGATTAGGCGTAGTCCACTCCCTCGCCCACCCGCTTTCGGCCCTGCTCGATACACATCATGGGTTGGCAAACGCCGTCAATATTCCCTACGGAATGGAATTCAACATTCTGGGTTTTGAATCTAAATTCAAACAGATTGCCCGAACGCTGGAGTTGAAAAAGGAAACCGGAGAGGCCGTGATAAAATATTTAATTGACCTCAACGCCGCTATCCACATCCCTCACCGGCTCCGCGACATCGGCGTAAAGCAAGAGCACATCGAAACCTTAGCGGACCTGGCCATTGCCGATTTTGCGCATCCCAACAACCCCAAGCCGGTAAATCGCGAAGACTTCAAACGGTTATATCAGAAAGCGCTGTGAACGGGAAAACAATCATTGGTATAACGGATTGCTCGAAATATCCGAATTACGAAAAATGGATTTTGAACGAACCCGGCGTGGAGGTCCTAAAACTAAGTCACGTCAAAAACAATTTTGATGAAATAAGGAAATGCCACGCTGTTTTGTTAACCGGCGGAGAGGACATTCATCCCCGGTTTTATAACCGGCCTGAGTATTTGAAGCTTTGCGAGCAGGATAATATGGATGGGAAGCGGGATGAATTTGAGTGGAAGGTATTGGACTATACACAACAGAATCAACTGCCTGTGTTGGGTATCTGCAGGGGCTTGCAACTGGCCAATGTATTCTTTGGCGGGACCCTTATTCCAGATATCCCCTCTGCCGGATAGCCCGACCATTCCAAAATCAAGGGAGTGGACCGATACCATATGGTAAACCTGGAGCCCTCAAGCTTATTATTAAAGATTGCAGGAGAGGAGAAGGGAGAGGTCAATAGTGCGCATCATCAGGGAGCAGACCGGATCGGACAAGGGTTGAGAGTCAATGCGGTCTCTGCCGACGGTATTGTCGAAGGATTGGAAAGGGAGAAAACCAATGGTCATTCGTTTTTGTTACTCGTACAATGGCATCCCGAGCGAATGACAGATCAGGGAAGTCCATTGGTGAAAAATATTAAGGACAGTTTTTTGAAAAGTATAAGAACACATTAACCTGCTCACCCCCGGCTCCTCTCCATATTGGAGAGGGGGAAGAGGGTTGGGTTTAATTTTGAAGTATTAAAACAAAGGAATCTAATAAGATAACTCCTCCCCTCTCCATTTATGGAGAGGGGCCGGGGGTGAGGAAAAACATGCAAATCATCAATCCAGCTACCGAAGAAATCATTAAAGAGGTCAAGGAAGATACCCTTGAGACCATATCCGTCAAGTTTCAAGCCCTTCGCGCCGCCCAACCATTGTGGGACAAGACACCGCTTTCGGACCGGGTAAACGTCATCCGGATCTTTTCGAATTTGCTGGAAAAGAATATCGAGCACCTTTCCGAGGTATTAACTTCCGAGGTGGGTAAGCCCTTGCAGCAATCGCGTAATGAAGTCAATGGGGCCAGGACCAGGATCAAATGGTTAACGGAAAACACGGAAAAATATTTGTCGGACGAATGGATGGCCCGTGAGCCGGGGTTGGCGGAAAAAATCTCTTACGAACCACTGGGTGTCGTGTGCAATATTTCGGCTTGGAATTATCCTTATTTGGTAGGCGTCAATGCGTTTGTTCCTGCCTTGCTGGCGGGGAATGCGGTGTTGTACAAACCATCTGAATACTCCTCCCTTACCGGCCTGGAGATGGAACGGCTATTAAAAGCAGCGGGTGTGCCCGCCGATGCGTTTCAGGTTGCCCTGGGAGCGAGCGCAGTTGGGGAATTGTTGTTGGACCTTCCGTTTGACGGATATTTTTTTACAGGTTCTTACAAAACCGGAAAATACATTTATGAAAAGGTGGCGCCCAAAATGGTGCCTTGTCAATGCGAACTCGGCGGCAAAGACCCCTTGTATGTTGCCGATGATGTGCCGGATATCAAAGCGGTAGCGGCGGGAACCGCGGACGGCGCCTTTTACAACAATGGTCAAAGCTGTTGTTCGGTAGAGCGGATCTATGTTCACGAAAAAGTTTACGATCGGTATTTGGATGAGTTCACGAAGGAGGTGAAATCCTGGCAGATCGGAAAGCCAACGGAAGCCGGTGTTTACATTGGACCGTTAAGCCGCAAAGGGCAAGTCGGCGTTTTGGAGCACCAGGTTAAAGATGCAGTAGAAAAAGGAGCCAGCATCATCGCTGGAGGGAAACCGATTCCCGGAAAGGGATATTATTTTGAGCCTACCGTGCTGGTAAATGTGAATCATTCCATGAGCGTGATGCGCGACGAATCATTTGGTCCTATCATCGGCATCATGAAAGTGAAGAACGACGAGGAAGCCGTTGCCCTTATGCAAGACACGGAGTACGGCCTCACCGCATCGGTTTATAGCGCCGGCCAGGCACGGGCGGAAAAAATTCTTCAGCAAATTAATTCCGGAACCGGCTACTGGAATTGTTGTGATCGCGTGAGCGCCGCCTTGCCCTGGAGCGGCCGTCTGCACTCAGGGATCGGGGCAACGCTTTCCCATGCCGGTCTTCGGGCGTTCACCAAACCGAAGGCGTACCATTTGAAAAGTTGAGTGCGGGAACACATAGAGACATAGGCACATAGAAAATCTGGTTTGCCTTCTTAGTCCGAATAAAAAACGAAAAAAACAAAATGCCTATTTTTCTATGTATCCATGTGTTTATTTACCTGGGTTAATATTTATCTCAAGACACTTTAGCCATTTCCCAGCCAATTATACTTTTCTTTCGCAACGCACTCCAGCGGTATTCTCCGGGAACCCCATCTTTGCGAATCACACGATGGCAAGGAATTAAGTAAGCCACGTGATTGGAACCGACAGCCGAGCCAACGGCCTGCAGGACTTTCGGACTTTGGATGGTCCTGGCGATTTGCTGATAGGTTGTAACATCACCCATAGGAATTCGTAACAGCGCCTCCCACACTTTGATTTGGAAATTGGTGCCCTTTACAAAAAGATGGAGTTTGCCCTCGTTTCCACCAACTCCGGTGCTGCCATGCTGAGCAGAGGGATGGCTATGGAATATTTTCTGAACGAAAGAGTAAGACAATTCCTGATTTTGATAGAACACCGAGTGGTGCCAATGTTCTTTCATTTTTTCCAATTCATATTTAGGGTCTTCGTCGGTACTTAAAAAGGAAAGCCAGCAAATGCCTCGCTCCGTCACACCCAACAGACATCCTCCAAAAGGAGTTTCATGAAATCCATAGTCGATGCGGATGCCGGCGCCGCTGTGTTTATATTCGAGCGGTGTGACCGCTTCAAGTGTGGTGAACAAATCGTACACCCGGCTTTGGCTCGAAAGTCCGGCCGCCTCTGC
>DATHFS010000307.1:0-2455 GCA_035317975.1 Cyclobacteriaceae bacterium
GAGCAGGAGAAGCAGTTCAAGAGGCAGCATGGGAGTAAACCTTATTTCTATACCCTCTCCTTCTGTAGTAAGGCCGGAATGGTGGAAACCATGATTTTCAAATCAAACCAGAACGAGTTTTTCTTTGCATACTCCATATCCAATGCGATGCGCTCTTCGGGCAGCATATTTTCTTTTCCTCGTTTTGTTACTTGCCACAAACCGGTTATTCCGGCAGGAGCCAAAAACCTCCAGGCGATTTGATCCCGGGTTAGTTTTTCAGCCTCATAAAGCGGCAGGGGCCGATTGCCCGTCAGCGACATGTCTCCAATCAGGACATTCATGAGTTGAGGTATTTCGTCCAGGCTGGTACTTCTCAGGAATTGGCCGAATGGGCTGATGCGCGGGTCATTTTTGATCTTGAAGAAAACACCGTCCTTGGGGTTCCCACCGTATTGATTCAAGTGTGCTAATTCTTTTAATTCATCCGCCGCGCCGACCCGCATGGTCCTGAATTTAAAGAAATTGAAAATCCGGTAGCCTGATCCCGCCCGTTTGGCGACGTAGAACACGGGGCCTTTTGATTCGAGTTTGACGAGGATCGCAATCAATAAAAGCACGGGGGAGAGGAGGAACAGGCTAATGAAACTTACGGCTACATCAACGATCCGTTTCACTCCAAAGACCCGGTTGATTGGACTGGCGGCCCTTGGATTGGCGGCGTTGATGTAGGTCTTATCGCCGTGTTGGTTTTTATATTCTTTCCATTTTTTGATGAAGGCGATTTTTTTCATCAGCGTCGAAGTGATAGCACCATAATGATATTCATCCAATCCCATGCTCAGGGCAAGGTCCCTGGCGGCTTGTCTGAATTTAGGTGTATAGAGGATCAAGGGAATCGCCTTTTGCTTTGTCTTTTCGGTTAATGATTTCAACAAGGGAACATTAACAAACCCCAGTTCGGGCTGGATAAGGATGGCGTCCAGGGCAGCCGCTCTTTGCTGCACATGGTCGATGGCTCCTTGCATGGTGGAGTGTGTAAAATAAATATTTTCCAGCGAGTAATCGTGTTCCGTCACCTGATCAAGGTTATCCACCCGCATAATGTGGTTCTTAAGAATGTACTCCGGAATCACATGTTGCGTAGCAATAGTAAGACCCGCTTCTAACACAACAGGTTCAGTTTCAAGGGCCGGGAGGCGCAGGGCAAGTTCCATATCATTTTACAATTAAAATTGTCTTTCGTGATAATAAAGCGTGACTAACTTCTTCCAATAAAAACCTGGGCTCAAACGGCTTGATAATAAAGCTGAAGGCGCCCAGGTCAAGGCAACGTTTGCGTTTCGAAGGTTCTTCATCCCCCGATAAAATGATAACCGGGATGTGTTTGAATAGACCGCTTTCGCTCAGGTTTTCCAGTAACTCAATTCCATCGAGGCCGGGCATGGCCAGATCGGAAATAATGACATCCGGGATATTTCTATCGGAAAGCAATGACCAGGCGTCCAGGCCGTTGTTGACAACGGTGACAGTATAGGTATTGCGCATGATCGTTTCCAGGAGCCAGCACAACGGACTATCATCTTCAACTACCAGTACCTTTTTCATTGTTGCAATAGATTTGCTTTCGACGCTATATTGACAAAATACGTTCCGCGATTTAGAGGAAGACGAAGGGGAACGGAAACGAGTCTGAATGACCAGGAAGGCACTATTTGAAATCGGAACCGGCCCGTCACCGTCTTTTTCCAGGTGGATTCGCCGTTGTTGGGAACTATTGTACCCACTATTATTCTACGATAACCCTATTTCCGGCTTGGAATTATTTTGAGTTATTTTGCGCAATTGATAACAGTAACAAGACACCACGCGGTTTGAGAAGCTCCCTGAAAACCTTCCTCTGGTTGGCCGTATTCCTTTGTCTTGGGTCAGCACATTCCTGTAAAAAGGAGGATATACAACCGCTCCTCCTCGTCTCCGTGGAAGCTAACGGCGCTGATTTGAATAATACTGCTATCCGGGTTGCCGTTAGCACCCCCATCAAGGCCACCTTTACAACCAGCATTGACCCCTTGTCAGTATCGGCAACCAGTGTCCTGATGACCCGTGACTACGATCACGCTGCCGTATCCCTGGTATTGATAGTCTCAGGAACCCAGCTCAGCATTAAACCTGCAGTAAACCTCCTTTCCGGAGCCCTTTATACGCTTACCATTACATCAGAATTGAAATCCACGCACGGTGACCCATTTGGATCATTCGCGATAGGGTTTAAGACCACCGGAGTATTTGTTCCTCCCAATCAGGTGGCGTATTGGAATTTTGAAAACACCCCCCCGGATGATGTCGTCGGAACGTACGATCCCGCTAGCACGGATGTCGTTGACATTGCCTATGCTATCAGTAAAAATGATTCGTCAGGAAGGGCTGCGTCGTTCAATGGCACGACGAGCCTGATTCAAATGGCCAATGGCTC
>DATHFS010000308.1:0-2761 GCA_035317975.1 Cyclobacteriaceae bacterium
TTATTTTTTGCGTCATCACGATGCTTTGCTGGGGCTCATGGGGTAATACGCAGAAGCTGGCGAGCAAGACTTGGCGATATGAATTGTTCTATTGGGATTATGTCCTGGGAATACTGCTGTTGTCTTTCATTTTTGCGTTTACACTGGGAAGCACGGGTGAAAACGG
Source organism: Cyclobacteriaceae bacterium (assembly GCA_035317975.1). Lineage (GTDB taxonomy): Bacteria > Bacteroidota > Bacteroidia > Cytophagales > Cyclobacteriaceae > ELB16-189. The sequence continues at coordinate 167 of DATHFS010000308.1, forward strand.
ACGCGGGTTCATCGAGGATCTGATGCAGGCCGATCCCAACAATCTGGCAAGCGCTTTTATCGGCGGCATCATTTTCAATGCGGCCAACATTCTTTTATCTACTGCCATTGCCATTGCAGGGATGTCGGTAGCCTTTCCGGTAGGAATCGGGATCGCATTGGTGCTGGGAGTGGTCTTGAATTATGCCGGTTCCCAAAAGGGAAATCCGTTGTTACTATTTATAGGGGTCGGGTTAATTACACTCGCCATTATTGTCAACGCCGTCGCGTACAAGCGGGCTTCTTCCGGAAGTCAGAAAGTGTCAACGAAGGGGCTTGTTGTTTCTATCCTGGCGGGAGTACTGATGTCCTTTTTTTACAGGTTTATCGCTTCCTCAATGGACCTGGATAATTTTAAAAATCCGGCTGCAGGATTGATGACGCCCTATACGGCCGTCGTTATATTTTCACTTGGTATTTTTCTAAGCAATTTCATTTTCAATACGATCCTCTTGAAAAAACCGATCAGCGGTGAGCCGACCAGTTATGCCGCCTACTTCAAAGGAAGTTTCTCAACGCACCTGGTCGGGATCCTGGGCGGACTGATCTGGGGTGTTGGCAATTCATTCAACCTGATTGCGGCAGGCAAGGCAGGGGCGGCAATTTCATACGGATTGGGCCAGGGCGCAACCCTCGTTGCTGCATTCTGGGGCGTATTCGTCTGGAAGGAATTCAAAAATTCACCGAAGGGAGTATCCGGACTACTGGCCCTTATGTTCGTCCTTTTCCTTTCCGGTTTAATTTCTATTATTTATTCAGGGTCAGAATAGATCAGAATTTTCAGAATTAGGGAATTAACAGAATGATATACAGTAATGCGATTCTGTTAATTTATTGGTGGTAATTTTCTGATCAATGAACGATTCTGTAAATTCTAAAATTCTGTAAGTTCTGATAACTACTTACTATGTCCGTATTTTCCTGAATACCGCTCGTACAACTCCTGTTGGTTACCAGGTAGCGTAATGGATTTGCCACGGATGAAGGCAAGCGATAAAATGTTGGTCCGGAAATCCATGGCATCTCCGTTCGAAACGAACAACGTTGCATCTTTTCCGACTTCAAGGGTACCCACACGCGCATCGATACCCAATACTTTAGCCGTATTTGATGTGATCGTTTTTAATGCTTCTTCTTTGTCCATACCATAAGCCACGGCAGTACCGGCATAGAATGCCAGGTTGCGGGCCCGGCCGAGCATACCAAAATGTGACAAGGAAACAGAAACTCCCGCTGTCGAGAGTAAATAAGGTAATTTGTAATTCATATCAATATCATCGTCGGGCCTGTCGGGCAACTCATGCGTGGAGGTCAGTACCACCGGTATCTTGTTTTCCTTCAGGAAGTCGGCAACAAAGAAGGCGCCGATTTCTGTTACCACGGCGATTCGTTGCACGCCGTGCTTTTGCGCAAAGCGTACCGACTCAATGATCTCTTTGGGATTCTCCGCATGTAAGAACAGCGTTTTTTTACTATCAAAGACTCCCTGCATCGCTTCCATTTTCAAATTGCGTTCCTTAACGCTGAGCTTTCCAAAAGCGCGGGCGTCGGTAAAGAACTTGTCCAAATCGTTCACATTCTTTTCATACTCTTTGTTCGCCGTTTCATTTAAAGAAAATGTAGTAAAGTCAAACTCCTGCTTCATCTTCTGCGGCCAGTTCAAATGAATAGCGACATCCACCGTATGAGCGGCATCTTCCCAGTTCCAGCCCTCCAGCTCCATGACAGACGATGACCCTGAGATCATCCCACCGGTCGGAGTAGTTTCTGCCAATAAGATTCCGTTGTAACGCATTGTGGGGATGTACTCAGAGTCGGTATTGTAAGCTATGATGGACCGCACGTTGGGATTCAACTGACCGTGTTCATCAGCGTCATCCATCGCCCGAATGGCCTCTACTTCCGATAAACCCAGTTGTGAGTTGGGCAGAATGAACCCGGGATAAACGTGTTTCCCGGCAATCTTTATTTCTTCATAGCCCGAAAGGTCGGGACGGGTGGCGGCATCCGCCACGATGCTGAGTTTCCCTTTATCAAAACCAATCACGGAGTTTTGGATCACCTGGCCATTGCCAAGATGGGCGACCCCGCCCGTCAGAGCGATTTTCCGGTCCTGGGCCTTTACCGGGACAGGCGTCTGGGACAGGGCGCTGTGGGCGGTAAACAACACCATTAATATAGAGTAAGAAATTATGCTTTTCATATCACACGTTGTTGAATTGATCCTAGTTCTGATAAGGTGCAAACGGGCTGAATTCATCGTCACAGTGAAATTCTGCTTTTATGCCGGAACCTTCCTTTTTTGTTGGTGCTCCGGCCTTTTTTGCATTTTTTATCTTTTGAATGAGTCGTGCCCGTTCCACCTCAATTTCCTTGTTCCGCAGTTTATCCTGTTCCAGGTCGAAATAGACTTTACCGTCAATAATTGTTTTTTCTGCGCGGGCATAGACGGACAGCGGGTGATCGGTCCATAAAACTACGTCCGCCGATTTGCCTGCTTTTATGCTGCCCATCTGATTGTCGAGATGCAGCATTTTCGCGGGGTTCAGAGTTACCA
>DATHFS010000309.1:0-3544 GCA_035317975.1 Cyclobacteriaceae bacterium
ATCGATCCCTGGAAAGCAAGAAATGAATACATTCATATCGTACTCAAACGGAGCGATGAAAACGTTCAGCAATTCCTGGAAACGTATGCGCTGGAAGGGGTGAATCAAAACACCATATTGCGCATCATGGAGATGCAGCGCCACGCGATGCTCATGTATACCAGTTGCGGCTGGTTCTTTGACGAAGTGTCTGGCATTGAGACCACCCAGGTCCTGCAGTACGCTTGCCGGGTTATCCAATTAGCCAATCAAACCGGCAAGGTGGATCTTGAAATGGAATTTATGAAGCTGCTGGAGCAGGCGCTCAGTAATGTGCCGGCCCACGAGAATGCGGCCCAGGTCTACCGGAAATATGTTATTCCATCGCGCACAAATCTTCAGCGGGTGGGCATGCACTTCGCGGTCTCGTCGTTGTATGAAGATGAACCTGAATCGTTGACGATCTATAATTACAGTACCGCCAATGAATTCTTCATTAAAAAGGAAGCCGGGGAACAAAAGCTGGCCCTGGGAATTACCAAAGTCAAGTCGCTGGTCACGCGCTCGGAAAAGAAATTTGCCTTTGCCGTGGTCTGCATCGGAGTACACAATATCATTGGTAACATATCACTCGACATGGATCCCGATAAATTTGCCGGCATGCAGTTTCGAATGGTCAATGCCTTCAATGAAGGCCGGCTGGGTGATGTGATCGGGTTAATGCAGACTTATTTTGGCCCGGATAAATACACCATATGGCAACTCTTCCAGGATGAAAAGCGGAAGATCCTGGACCAGATTGCGCAGGAGAGTTTACAAGAGTTGGAAGAATCGCTGCGGAGAACGTACAACCGGGATTATTCCCTTGTCAATGCCCTGGCGAATAATGATATCCCTATCCCGAACGCCTATCGCACGACCTTTGAGTATATTCTGAATGCCGATCTGATTGATTGCTTCCAGTCCGAGAAGATCAATATAAAGGAACTTGAGCGGATTTCAGGCGAACTGGAACGGTGGAATCTGAAGATCGAGGATATTGGAAAAATTGCGCGCCTGGCGGGCGAAAGTATTCTGCGGGAGATCCGGAGGATCAGCAGCGAACGTGAAAATGTGCGCCGCATTCAGCGATTGAACCGACTGTTTCCATTACTCAATAAGTTTAGTATCGAGCCCAACCTTCACAACAGCCAGAATCTCTATTTTGAGATCTCCATGGAGAACAAGGAAAAAAAAGCAAGTGAGTCCGGTTCCAATAAGGAATGGATGGAGCACTTTAATTTATTAGGGGTTAATCTTGGGATTAGGGTGGAGTGATCGGTTTCAGGTTCAGAATTCTAATTTACCCGCTACAAGAGGTTCGTTTGTGGGCAACATACCTGGGTTTCGGCAAAACAAGGTCATAATTCGGAATGACCAGGAAAACCAGACAACCAGAATATCACAATGTCCTTATCTTTGTCCATTATGATTTCAATTTTATACCCAGAAGGCGACTACACATCTGCAGATATTGCAATAAAGTTGCAAGCACTGGCACAGGCTCAGGCAAATCAGGTTTTTATCGTTCCCAAACACTTTGGACGAAATGATGAAAACGTGTACAAGAATCTGAAGGCATCAAAGACCGCAATTCTGTTGATCCACGACAAGTCCACGCTTGACGAAAGCACCCTTACTGAGCTTAAATACCTGTTAAAAAATAAGTCGCGAATTTATTCTATTGCCCCAACTCAGGCAAAGAAATCAATTAAGCTCCCTCCAGGTATTTTCGGTCATTTCTATGATAAGCGTAAGCCTGGAGACTTTCTGAATACAGTTCAAAATATCGTAACGGATTTGCAAAATCAGAAGCAACCTGTTAGCGCAGATTTTAGTGTGCTATTGGTGATCATGGCTCTCATCATTTTCATTGTGGCTGCGTTTGACAATGGTAAAAAGTAGAAGTGGTAAAATATTGGTTATTGATAATGACGTTCTAGTCTATATTTTCGACAATCTCTATACTTCCGACCAATTTTCTTTTGGTAAGGTGATCCAATTTTTATCGCTTACCTATGGCCGGATTTGGATCCCTGGAGAAGTCCGACACGAGTTTCTGCACAAAAGAAATGACAAAAGGCGACGGAGGATTATCAGTCGAGTGTATCGTGACCATTCAGTTGTTTGTGATTGTCCAATAACAGTAGGGCTTAATGAGAAGAAGCTTGTCACCGGAATGAAAGACGAAAATCTTGGGGAGGCTGATGCTGTTCTTCAGAGTCAAAAGGCGAAAGCCATGGAGAAACTGTTTTTTGAGGATATTGTATTCCTGTCAAACGATGGCGGAGCGCTGAAGCTTGCCAGGAAAAGGTTAATAACAACGTTGGCCTATGCAAATCTGAAATCACGCATTCAGGAAACAGGAATTTCTCTTCCGTAGTCACAAATATATATTTTCATTAAACTCACTTCATGGATTTGTTATCCCTAATCCCTCCAATAAGCGCCAAGTACCAAATCACTAAGAACTAACTTTAACCTCCTGCAACTTATCCAACGAATCCCACACCAGACTACTCGCCCCCAAAATCGGGGCGGCCTGGTTTTGTAGTGCAGAAGGAAGGACTTTCACTTTTCCGCGGAACAGGGGCATAAGATTTTCTTCCATGTGCCGGATCGTAGGTTTGAAAATGAGGTCGCCGGCCATAGACAGGCCCCCGAACAAAAAGATCGCTTCCGGATCGGTATGGACGACCGTATCGGCCAACTTCATTCCCAGGATGCGCCCGGTATATTCAAATGCGGCCTTCGCCACGATATCGCCGCGGTGGGCGGCTTCCGTGATCATCTTTGTATTCAAATTATCAAAACTGATCCCTCGCAATTCGCTGGGCTCCAAATGGTCGGCCAGGAGTTTGTAGACCGTGCGGCGGATACCGGTTGCCGAAACATAGGTTTCCAGGCACCCTCGTTTACCGCAATTACAGAAACGCCCCGTTGGATTGACCGAAGTGTGGCCGAGTTCGCCGGCGATACCGTGGTGTCCATTCAATAACATTCCATTGCAGACAAATCCACTGCCCAATCCCGTACCCAGTGTGATGACCACAAAATCTTTCATTTTTTTGGCATTGCCATAAATCATCTCACCGACGGCGGCAGCATTTGCGTCGTTGGTAAGGATGCAGGGAACGCCAAACTCATCTTTAAACATCCGGGCAAGCGGTAAGATGCCCTTCCACTTGAGGTTCGTAGCACGTTCGATCGTACCCGTATAGTAATTTCCATTGGCGGCGCCAATACCGATCCCGATCACCTTCGAATCCTTCGACAGGAAATGGATCCCTTCCCTCAACGCATCGGCCATGGCATCAAAATAGTCGCTGAATTCTTCGTAGTCCGTGGTCGCGATACTGCCCTGATGATGTACGTTTCCATCACGATCAACAATGCCGAATTTCGTGTTGGTTCCTCCGATGTCGATCCCGATGGTTAGCTCTCTCATGGGTTTAATGATGGGTGGTTAAATAGACAGAATTTTTGCAATACGGATTAATTCGCTGTCAATCTTATGGTGTTGGGC
>DATHFS010000310.1:0-11573 GCA_035317975.1 Cyclobacteriaceae bacterium
GTAATGTTTCCCCCGGGATGAGACGAAGAACCACAAAGATAAAGGCCTTTGATATGACCGCGATAGTGTCCGGCTCCGGGGAAGGGACGGTCATGGCCTACCTGCCCGTTTGTGAATGCGCCAATCAAAAGATCTCCTTCCTTCATATTAGGAAACGTTCTTTCTGTATCCAATGGACTGCCGGTAAACCAATCGATGACGTCATGCTTTAAATTGGGTGCGTATTTTGTCCAAAGGTCAAGCATTTTTTTTCCGTGAACCTCTTTTTCCTTATCCCAATTTTTTGGGTCTCCCTTTAGCCGGTAGGGCAGTTTCTCCCACATAAAGGCAGTATGTTTTCCGGGTGGGGCCTGGGAAGGATCAAAAACGGTAGGGCAACTTCCCCACATCACCGTGGGCGGGATTGTTCCTTTTTCATGATGCTGTACAATCTCAGGAAATTGCCGGACGTGTTCAAGACCTAAGATGACCATCAGGGCGCTATCCAGGTCCGGATTTTGTTCTGCTGCAGCATATTTTGGAGGAGCTTCTAAATTCACATTCATTGAAAAAAGCGGAGCAATCAGGTTGTAGCGAAAGTTTTTTACGCTCTCCCTCCATGCTTTGGGAACGTAAGCCTCCTCCAGGAGGTCCAGAAAAGTTTGATGAGGATTAAGGCCTGAACAAACAAAATGACGGGCTTGAAAAATTTCTCCTTCGGTCGTCTCGACTCCAACCGCTTTACCATTTTCAACGATGATCCGTTTAGGTTCGGTTTGAAGTTTAACCTCTCCTCCATTTTCAACAACGGAGGAAACCAATGCCTTCGCTAATGCCGAGGACCCTCCCTTGCACATCTGTGCTTTCCCGGAGCTGGCCAGCAGCGATGCAATATGATGACCAAAGCCTTTGCAATTCAAATCGACTTCCCTTAAACCGTTGAAGAAAAGCAATCCAGCCTGGATGACGGGATGCTCAAACTCCCGCAGCACAAATTCAAGTGGGGAAAGGGCACTGGTTTCAAGCAGGTATCGCCCTTCAGGGCTTTTTTCCAGCAACGCTCGTCGTTGCTCTGCCGGTATGGGCGGAGATTGACTTTCGGGAATAAGGATTTTTTCAACAATGGATAAGAATCGTTCATGCCAATTCCGAAGTACCTGAGCATCTTTCTTGCTGAAGCGGGCAAACGATGCAGCCGTCTTCTCAAATTGGGTCCACCACTCCAGTGACTCACCGTTGCTCAAAAGCAAGGCAACATTAAAGTCCGGTTCAAGATAGACAGCACCATGCCGCTCCAGCTCCAGGTCCCTGTACCACGGCATATGATTAAGCGCCCGATGATAGAAAGAATGGGTATTATGCAGAAAGCCAGGATGCTTGGGGTCTTCCACTGTCGTAAGCCCGCCGCCGGCGACATCGCGTCTTTCTATGCATAGCACTTTCAGACCGGCTTTACCGAGGTAGGCCTGCAGTACCAGGCTGTTGTGCCCCGCGCCTATGATTATTCCGTCGTATGTGGAGTCCATAGTCCCTAATCCTGAGTCCGTAGTTACAGTTAATTAATTCTATTGATTGATCATCCCGCAGGGATGAAATATCGGTAACCAGGATATAACCCTCATAAGGGAGTCCTGTAGGGACGCAATATCGGCGCTGGGAAATACAGTACCACTATTTCGTCTCTACGAGACTTTAATTTCTCCTTCTATTCTTGGTTACCGATATTTCGTCCCTATGGGACTTTCTTGTGCGGGTTAATTTTCTCTGATTGATCATCCCGTGAAGTCCCGTAGGGATGAAATATCGGTAACCAGGATCTAACCCTCAAAATGGAGTCCTGTAGGGACGCAATATCGGCGCTGGGAAATACGGTAACCACTATTTCGTCTCTACGAGACTTTATTTCATCTTCTATTCTTGGTTACCGATATTTCGTCCCTACTGGACTTTTTTATGAATAACTAAATACATTCAAAATCAATATGACAGATATATAGTGATCGATTTCAGTCTTAACTCACGACTCAAAATGTCTCTTCATCGCTTTTGGATAATCGGCAAGCACCACTTCCGGTTCCGCAATTTCAGGATGCCATAGTTTTTCCCACTCAAAACTATAGTAGCCCTTGAATTCATCCTTTGCCAGAATATCAATCGCTTCGAAAATGGGAGAATTGCCTTTTCCCATTGAAACAAATTCTTCTTTGCCATCCGTCAACAGCATGTCTTTCACATGCAGGTGATGGATGTATTTCTTCAGCCTGGCATACATCTGTGCGGGCGGTTCTTTTGTTACAGACCACATGTTCACGATATCCCAAACCAGGCCTACGTGGGAATGTCCAACCGACTGCATGATCTGTTCGATATCGGCAGTATGAACGACATCGCCATGTGTCTCCATGAGTACGGTCACGCCCTTGTCTTTTGCATAATCCCCTAACTCATGTAACCCCTTTATGATGAGATCCATGGTTTTATTTTTTTCCTGATCTTTTGGAAAATTGTTTGGAAACACCCGCACGTAAGGACAGCCCATCTGTTCTGCCAGTTGAATAAAACGTTTGGCTTCATCTAAATTCTTTTTACGCTCAGTCGGATCGGCATGATGCATCCCTGCAGAAGCACCCAGATCGGTCAGTTTTATCTTTCTTCCCGCCATAATTGTGCGGGTGGCGAGGATGTTCTCTTTACTGCTGAACTCCGGACATTTTGTGAGATCGAGTTGCCGTTTTATCCCGCGTAATTCAACACCACCGTACCCATTTTCAACAGCAAAATTAAGAATGGTTTCAAAGCTCCAGTCGGGGCAACCCAGGGTGGAGAACGATAACAGGGGCGTGTATTTTTTAAAATCAAAGGAAGCCGTTGCAAAAGCAAGGCCCGCCAGTGTGGTAGATCTTAAAAAATCTCTGCGAGTTGAATAGGTAGTCATATGGCGTTTTTGTTTTGACCGTTGTAGTAGCAAGGTATACTCTATTTTTTTTGATAAAAAGTTGAGCGGACATTTTTATGAGACCAGGATCCATTTATCCATTAAAGCCTCTGCGCACCCTCTGCGCACCCTTTGCGCACCCTTTGCGCCCCTGCGGTTTAGTGTCCCTCAAACAAATTCCGTCCCAACGTGAGGGATCGGATTTTGGCATTGGCAATGGAACGTTTCAGCATCCAAAAACCGCAATCGGGATGGATGTATCGTATGCGATTTTCGCCTAACACGCGGGTAGCGTGTTCCAATCGTTCCGCAATGAGTTCCGGTGTTTCGATCACGGTGGACTTAATATCCACTACTCCCAAACCAATACCCACTTCAGGACGAAGATCTTTGAAATAGTCCAGTTCACTATATCCGCGGTGGGCAAATTCAAGCACGACGTGATCCGCGTGAAGCGCGTTGAGGTACGAAATAAGTTTATCCCAGCTCCCTTTTTGTACCGTTTGTCCCCCATAGTTGCCAAAACAAAGATGTACGGCAGGGGTATTGGGCACCGCATCAAGCATCACATTGATAGCATGCGCTGCCCATTCCCACTCCTCGGGTGAACCGGGAAGATTGGCTTCATCTATTTGCACCACGTCCGCATCAATTTGGCTGATTTGCTTTGCCAAAATCCCGGCCAGGGCAAGAGCTAATGAAGGCAGATCTTTATAATGATAGTCCAGTAACGTTTTGCTGAGCATATGAGGTCCGGTGACGGTGAACTTCATGGCTGCTTTCGTTAATGGGCGGATTCTGCGATAGGCACTCACCAGGTCGAGCATGCCTTCATGAAGAGAACCTTCTACGATGCCTGCCGGTCGAACCCGGAAGCCCATCCCTTTTTGCTTGCCAAAGGCCGCCACATCAGCACGGGTGACTTCGCTGCGGACGTTTCCCAACGGGCGCACAAAGTATTCGATCATGCCATTCGTTTCGGGATGGTTGATGTCAAAGCGATACAATTCACCATCGGCAATAACATCGATCTCCGCCAATTCCTGGGTTTTCAATACCACCATCGTTGCATCTTCCAGCGCTTGCTGGCTTGGATAGGCAGCAAGCCAATCCGGCATTGGGTATGAACCCACCACAGTCGTCTTAATCATGACCTGAAATTGCAGATTAAATCTCAAAACGACACATAATTCTTCATTCTCTTTCCTAGCTTTCGATTCGTAACCAAAACTATACTATGAAACAAACATTCGACACCGCTGCCATTCCCGTCGGACTGGTTGGGCTGGGTTTGATGGGATGCAGTATTACCGCATGCCTGTTGATGGCAGGCCATCCCGTTGTTGCCGTCGCCCCGATACCGGTTGATCTTGATCATGCGGAGAATCGCATCCGGGAACATCTCCGGTGGGCGCATCGCGAAGGGCTCGTAAAGAATAAGCCCGAATACTATCTGAAAAATCTGACGATCACGGAAGAATACAAGGACCTCGCAGGGTGTCAACTGATATTGGAGTGTACCCTGGAGGACCTCGAAATCAAAAAAGCGGTATACCTCAAGATTGAGGCTCATGCTTCTCCTGAAGCCCTGCTCACCACCAATACATCGGCTATCCCGATCAGTATTTTACAAAGCCTCACCAAACATCCCGAACGGTTCTTTGGATTACACTGGATGGAGCCTTCCCACACGACGCGCTTCCTTGAGGTAATTTGCGGCGACCGGAGCGACAAGGCCAAGGGCAGGTATCTCTATGAACTTGCTCATTGCTGGCAAAAGGAACCAACACTCCTGCTAAAAGATATCCGGGGCTTCATTTGCAACCGGCTTATGTATGCTATGTACAGGGAAGCATTTAACCTCGTTGAAAATGGCTATGCTACCGTCGAGGATGTCGACAGGACGTGCCGCAACACAGCGGGGTATTGGATGACGTTAGTCGGTGTGTTCCGATGGATGGATCTCACGGGTGTACCGGCCTATCATAACGTCATGAAGGACCTGTTCCCCACACTTTCGAATAAGACGGAAGTACCCAAACTGATCGATGACATCGTTAAAGCCGGGGGCAAAGGAGTGGCCAATGCCAAAGGATTTTATGACTATACCCCGGAGGAGGCCAAACTATGGGAAGAGACGTACACAGAGTTTAGCTATGAAATACGGAAACTGGCGTTGAAATACCCGGCCGATGTTGTGAAAAAGAAAATGAAGGCGAACTAGTTTGATGCCGATATAAAATATTTGCCAATGAGATCTTTCATTACGTCTTTTGTCAGGGGCTTGGTGACATAGTCAGAAACAAAAGCCCATTTCATTGCTTTTACCTTGTCATCCGCATTCTGGGAGGTGGTCAGCATGACGATGATAGCCTGGCTTTGCAGTTCTTTGTCCAGGCGATCGTATTCATGAAGGAACTCCCAACCACTCATGTCGGGCATGTTAATGTCCAGAAAAATCAGGTCAGGATGCGGGTCTGTGCTGTCTTTCTTTGATCGTAAATATTCCAGCGCTTTCGTCCCCGAGTTCTTCTTGATGACAATGTTTGCAGGATTGTTTTTTTTGATTTCCCGTTCATGAAAAAAGTTATCATTCGGGTTGTCATCCACCAGCATGATACACCATGTTTTGTCGCTCATGCTGTTAGATTTTGTATGGTAAAATTAAAGGTTGTCCCTTTTCCCAGGCCGGATTCAATATCAATCTCACCATGATGCAATTGAACTATTTTTTTGCAATTGGCGAGCCCGATTCCGTTCCCTTCATAATCTTCATTGGCATGCAGGCGCTGAAAGATATCAAATACCCGTTCAAAATGAATGGGATCAATTCCGATTCCATTGTCCCGTACGGAGAATTTCCACTTTCCATTTATTTGCTCTGAGCGGATCTTGATTTTCGGCTGAACATTTTTTTTCTGGAATTTAATGGCGTTCGTAATGAGATTCTGGAATACCTGGCGGATTTCGGATTCGTAGACATTCAATGTGGGCATGACCATTACTTCAATGGTGGCATTGGAAGTCTTTATTACGGTGTCAAGATCGGCGATCACTTCGGCGATCAATTTGTTAAAATCCACATTCGTGAGTTTTGTATTGTGGCCGAGCCGTGAAAAATCCAAAAGCGATTTGATCAGCATGCTCATCCTTTTTGTTGCACTGTTTACGGATTGAATGTAATTGTGGGCATTTTCATCCAACAGGTGTAAATAGTCTTCTTCAAATACCTGCATATAATTTGAAACAGTGCGAAGCGGTTCCTGAAGATCGTGAGAAGCGATGTAGGCGAATTGTTCGAGTTCCTTGTTTTTTATCTCCAGTTCCAATTGTCTTTTGAGCGTGGCTTCCTGAAGTTTTCTTTCCGTAATGTCATTGATCGAAGCCAATACCATCAACCCTTCCGCTGTTTCAATTGGGTTTAAGCCTATTTCTACCTGAAATTCCGTGCCGTTTTTTCGCTTGGCAAAGAGGTCACGTCCGGCACCCATCGAGCGCGTTGCCGGTTTTTCAAGATAAACCTGTCGGAGATCAGGGTGCTGACTGTTGAATTGTTTCGGGATCAGGATCTCAATTTTGTTGCCGATCAATTCATTTCGTTCATATCCAAAGAGTTGTTCGGTTTGATTATTAACAAGGGTAATGAATCCCTCCGGGTTAATAAGGGCCAATGCATTGGGCGCGGATTCTACTACCAGTCTGAATTGTTCTTCTGCTTTTTTAAGTTCCCTGTTGGCAATGATCAGTTCGGCTGCCCGTTTTTCTTTTTCTTCGTTTTGAAAGGCAAGCTCTTTGTTGGCAATGATCAATTCCGCCGCGCGTTTTTCTTTTTCGTTGTTTTGAAAGGCAAGTTCTTTGTTGGCAATAATTAACTCAGCGGCGCGTTTTTCCTTCTCGTCATTTTGGAAGACAAGCTCTTTGTTGGCAACGATCAATTCGGCTGCCCTTTTTTCTTTCTCGTCATTTTGAAAGACCAGTTCGATATTGGCAATGCCTAACTCGGCTGCTCTCTTTTCTTTTTCTTTATTTTGAAAGGCCAGTTCTTTGTTGGCAATAATCAGCTCTTCCGCCCGTTTCCCTTTTTCTGCTGCCCGTTTTTCCTTCTCCGCGCTTTGAAGAGCCAGTTCTTCGTTAGCAATGATCAGCTCTTCCGCCCGCTTTTCCTTCTCTTCATTTTGAAAGGCAAGTTCGATGTTGGCAATGCCCAACTCGGCAGCTCGCTTTTCCTTCTCTTTATTTTGAAAGGCCAGTTCTTTGTTGGCAATGATCAGCTCTTCCGCCCGTTTTCCCTTTTCTGCTGCCCGTTTTTCCTTCTCTTGATTTTGAAAAGCCAGTTCTTTGTTGGCAATGATTAACTCGGCGGCGCGTTTTTCCTTTTCTTCGTTTTGAAAGGCAAGCTCTTTATTCGCAATGATCAGCTCGGCTGCCCGTTTTTCTTTTTCTTCATTTTGAAAGGCAAGCTCTTTATTGGCGATGATCAATTTTGCGGCGCGTTTTTCTTTCTCTTCGTTTTGAATGACCAGTTCTTTGTTGGCGATAATTAACTCCGCCGCCCGTTTTTCTTTTTCCTCATTTTGAAAGGCAAGCTCTTTGTTGGCGATAATTAACTCGGCGGCGCGTTTTTCCTTCTCATCATTTTGGAAGACGAGCTCTTTATTGGCTATAATCAATTCAGCGGCGCGTTTTTCTTTTTCTTCATTTTGAAAGACAAGTTCTTTGTCCGCAATGATCAGCTCTGCGGCTCTTTTTCCTTTCTCTTCGTTTTGAAAGGCCAGTTCTTTATCCGCAATGACTAATGTGGCTGCCCTTTTTCCCTTCAATTCCTTTTGAAAGGCCAGTTCTTTGTTGGCAATGATTAACTCGGCGGCCCGTTTTTCTTTTTCTTTGTTTTGAAAGGCCAGTTCTTTGTTGGCAATAATTAACTCGGCCGCCCGCTTTTCTTTCTCTTCGTTTTGAAAGGCAAGCTCAAGGTTAGCAATGATCAGCTCGGCTGCCCGTTTTTCTTTTTCTTCGTTTTGGGCGACCAGTTCTTTGTTGGCGATGATTAGCTCCTCTGCTTTATTGCTTTTATCCATAGTTGGTATCAACACTGTTTTGAAATGAGACCTTCAGATTCCTTCTTCATATCCGCTCTTGATTATGGTCGATAGCATTTTGAACCGCTCATTTGCCTTTATCGTATTGCGGGAGTGGGCAGGAATAATGATGGACTGGCCAGTTTGGATGAAATTGGATTTGTTATTGATTACAATCTCCGCTTTCCCATCAATGACTTGTATGAAGGTGTCGAAACGGGAAGTCCTTTCCGTAATGACCTCACCGGTATCAAATGCAACGGCCCTGATGTGCCCCGTCGTTTTCGTAATAATGGTTTGGATCGCTACCGAATTGGGAACGTAGTCAAGCATTTCGACAATGCTGTACGCTTTTGATTTTTCAAATTCAGAGTTTTCCACGTTGAAAAGTTATTTGTTGTTTCAGGAGTTGGCTTAAAAAAGGCTGCCCGGACAGGGCAGCCTCAATAATTTCTTAAACCTGCATAGTACGTTAGACCTGGATATCATTAAGGCATCGTTACCACACTGCTGTCAAGAATGACCGCTGTTTGCGCCAACGCATGGCCATTCAGTGATGCACCCGTTTGGAGTGTAATACCCGTCATGGACAGTATCGTTCCCTCGATATGGGCCGTTGTCCCAATCGTTACCGTACCGGCTACCTGCCAGAAGATATTCTTGGCTTGTGCACCTCCGGTAAGAGTAAATTTCACTGCCGAACTCACCGTAAAGTTTCCGGCACTCTGAAATATCCAAACATCATTCGGGCCGCCGGAAATGGTGACATTAGCGGGCGCCATAACCGTGTTGGTCCATTTGTAAAGACCAGGTGAAAGAGTCTTCCCTCCAATATTTCCGGTAGCTAATTCAACGAAATCCGGGGAAGGGCGACCTGCTGCGTCGTTATACGCAGTAATCATGTTTTCCACGGAAGTGGTCAAAGTAATAGGTGTAGGAGCGGCCATGTCAGCTGCGTACAACTTTCCGGTTACCTGGCTGGAAGTGGCATATCCTGTTGCATTTGTCAACGAGAGTCCGGTGATATAGGACGTGGCAGCAGGACTGAGCCCCAAATCTCCGGTGACAGCGGAGGTGGAACTATTATTAATTGCCGATTTAGCCAGAATTACGTAATTAATTGCGGCGCCTAAATTAACTACACCCAGAACGGTGGTCGAGCCCCCGGTAGTAAACGTCGATACCACATTCGCGGCAAGCGCACTGCCCGCAAGCGTTTTAGCACCCGTTGTTATAGTAACTGTATACTCGGTTAAGGCGAGCAGAGGATCCGTAGGAGTAAAGGTAGCGGTTGTGCCGGCATACGTGACAACGCCCGGAATTACAGTACTCCCCTTCTTTACAATAACGGTAGAGGAGTTGATGGTAGCAGGGTCCATTGCTGCGCTAAACGATATCGTAATGGAATTATTACGAGGAACCGCCGTAGCATTATTCCCGGGAGTTGTCGTACTCACCGTAGGAGTAGGACCCGGATCATTTTTCGCATCTTTCTTACACCCTGCTATGAAAAGAATTGACGCCAGTGACAATAGTTGAATGGTTTTTGAAAGCTTCATCTTGTGTGTTTAAAGTGATTAATAGAGAATCAGAATGAGAGAACAAAGGTCGAGACATTCAACCTTGAATGACTTACACATGGCTGGAGAACTCTTACACATATCACATGTTTTTCCGGTTATGTGTAGAATATAGTACCCACCGCCATGGGTCGAAGAATCCGATAAGAGCAGTGATACATCCTAATTGCGGCCGCAATCATGTTTTCTAATGAATAGCGCTCTGGCACCATTCTTTACTAAGGTATGTCAACAAGTTTACATCGGAGCGGCGCGGATACGAGGATGATTCCAGAGATTCAGGTTCTGCTCAGTTGGCCACCTGTCTACTTTAATCATTTACTCACATTCTAAAAACAAAATAAAAATGGTACGCAAAAAAATGTTTCAAATCATGGCAACGGTGCTATTGATTGCAGTCGCGGCAGGTTGTAAAAAAGATGCCGAGAACGGCATTCCTCCCACGGTGACTTCGACCAACGCGGTAAACAAAGCGACCGCTGCCGGCATTGATAGTAAAATCTCAGTGACCTTTAGTGCGGCGATGGATCCTTCAACGATCACGACCTCGACATTTATTGTAAAACAAGGAACTACGACTGTGTCAGGAACAGTAGGAATGGCAGGGTTGACTGCTACCTTTACACCGGCAGCGTTTCTATTGCCTAGCACGGTGTATACGGCTACCATTACGACCGGTGCGAAGAGTACGTCGGGCAAATCGCTGTCAGCAGATTTTGTCTGGAGTGTTACTACGGTTGCCATTGCAGATACTACGCCACCTACCGTGACGTTAGCCGATCCTGCGAATGGCGCAACGGGAGTGAGGCTGGAGGCGGTGGGTGCAAACTCCCATCCGGTCGTTATTACGTTTAGCGAACCGATGGACGCGACCACGCTCACGACGGCCACATTTACTCTGAAAAAGGGAACCACTCTCGTTTCAGGTAGTGTAACCAACACCAGTACAACGGCTACTTTCCGTCCCGCTGGCAACCTGACAAGCAGTACAATTTATACGGCCACTATTACCACAGGAGTGAAAGACGCCGCCGGGAATGCACTGGCCAGCAACTATACCGTTAGCTTTACCAGCACGGGCCCGCCCACGGTGATTTCTACCAGTCCGGCCAATCTCGCCACCTGTATTGATGTCAGTAAACCTGTCACGGCGACATTTAGCGAAGCGATAGATTGTTTAACAATCACTGGTACGGCCTTTTTCGCAGTGCAGGGAATACCGTCAGGCAAGGATGCTGTATCTATTCCCGGTACAATAACGTGTGAGGGTACGACGATAACGTTTACACCTACTACGCCGCTGTTGCCAAATACAACCTACACCCTTACCATCACGGGAGTCAAGAGTCTGGCCGGTAGTACAATCGAGCATGACTTTGTCTGGACCTTTACTACCACGGCACCTACTTGTCCTACAGGCGGTGGCGGCGGAGCCGGATGTCCCTCGGATATTGACCTTAAAACGGCCGGTGGGTTCGGTATTCTCGCCGGTGTGGGAATCAGCAACACGGGCTTCAGTGAGATCCATGATATGAATGTTGGGATAAGCCCTGGCTTTCGCTCTTCGATCACCGGATTCCCTCCCGCCAAGGTGGTGAACGGACTGATCTATGCCGCGGATGATATTGCTCCTCCGGGTGCAGTCGCTTCGCAGGCACAACTGGATCTTACCACGGCCTACCTTGTTGCCGAAGGAGCAACGTCACCGACACCGGTTATTATATCAGCCGACTTGGGCGGCAGAACACTTGGCCCCGGCATTTACAAATCTACGTCCTCCATGTTATTGCAGTCAGGCGACTTGACACTGGATGGCGGCGTCGGCGGATGTGACTCCACGTCAGTATGGATCTTCCAGGTAGGATCAGCCTTTACCAGTGTTGGTGGAGGGGGTGGTAATGTGCTTCTGATCAGAGGCGCACAGGCGAAACACGTCTTCTGGCAAGTTACCAGTTCAGCGACCATTGGAGATGGGACCAAATTTAAAGGAACCATGATGGCCTT